>NZ_JBASWB010000019.1:0-51535 GCF_049276255.1 Miniphocaeibacter sp. | reverse complement strand
AAATTTTTACAAATTTAGAAAATTCAAAATATAAATCTAGTACATCATCATAATATGGTTTATTCTTTTTATCTGTTAAAAACTTTTCCATAGTTCTCATAGTAAAAATAATTTCTGATACAAAATCATCATCTATATATTTAGAAATATAATATTTATTATTTTCTGCTAATCTATAAAAATCATCTATTAAATTAGAAATTTTATTAAGAGCATTTTTAACTTTATAATCATCTTCTTCCAATAAATTAACAAGCTGATTTATTTTTTTCATAGAAATTTCTTTACTGTACATATCCCTTCCCCTATCTACAAGATTATGGGATTCATCTATTAAAAAAGTGTATTTTTCAACAGTTCCTTCAAAAAACCTTCTTAAATACACAGTAGGATCAAAAACATAATTATAATCACATACAACAAGATCAGAATATATTGCCATATCCAATTGAAATTCCATTGGACATACCTTATGTTTTTTTGAATAATCTATAATTGTTTCCATATTTAAAATTTCTTCATTTTCATAAATATCTAAAATAGCATCATTTACCCTATCGAAATGTCCCTTTGCAAAAGGACAATCCTTTGGATTACATTTTACCTCATCATTTATACATATTTTATCCTTAGCCGTTATAATAACAGCTTTAAACCTTAGTCCTCTATCCATTAACCTATATACAGCTTTGACAGCTGCTTCTTTAGTTGTGGATCTAGCAGTTAAATAAAATATTTTATCCGTTAATCCTTCACCAACAGCTTTAATTGAAGGAAATAAAGTAGACATGGTTTTGCCGATTCCCGTTGGTGCTTCTGCAAATAGTATATTCTTATCCCTTATGGTTTTATATACACCAACAGTCATCTTCCTTTGACCTTTCCTATAAGATAAAAATGGAAATTGTAAAGTTCTTATATGTTCATCTCGTTCTTTTTTAAATTTTAAAATCATAACACTAAAATCCAAGTACAAATCTAAAAGAGTAAAATAAAATTTTTCTAAGTCTGCTTTAGTAAATTTTTCTATAATTCTTTTTATATCGTCTGATTCCACTTGATAATATGTTAATTGAATATCTATTTCTTCCAAATTATTTTTAACACAATAAAAATAACCATAACATTTAGCTTGAGCCCAATGTAATGGATTTGAATTATATTTTAAATCTTCTAAATTTCTAGTAGTGGACTTTATTTCATCAATTAAAACTTCATTTCCTTTATGGTAAATACCGTCTGCTCTTCCTTCTACTGCAAAAATTAAATCCTTGTATTCTATTTCGTTTTTTAACACTACTTCTTTTTCATAGTATTTTCCATATTCTTTTTGAAGTTTTTGATGGATCTTTTGTCCTTCCTTCATTCTGCTAATACCTGTAAAAGTATTGTCTATATCTCCACTACGCATTACAAAGTCTATTAGTCCATGTACCGATAATTTTATTTTTTCCATATTTACCTCTTCATTAATATTATACTGTAAAGACAAATTTTTGTAGAATAAAATATATCTGGGACAGTAACATTCCTCTTGACATAATTTCATCCAATGGTATAATATTAATTAAAGATAGTTAAATATTTAATTATCATTTTCATGAGTTTAATAGGAGGTCATAATGCAAAATTTTAAAATACCTGGAGATATAGTTTTTGGTGAAAATGCTCTTTCCCATCTTACAACTTTAAAAGGAAATAAAGCCATGATTGTTACTGGCGGAAGTTCAATGAAGAAATTCGGTTTCTTAGATCAAGCAAGAAAATATTTAGAAGACTCAGACTTTACTGTTGAAATATTCGATGGCGTTGAAGAAAATCCATCTGTAGAGACTATTTTAAAGGGTAAGGAAGCAATGTTACAATTTGAACCTGACTGGATTATTGCGATTGGTGGAGGTTCTCCAATGGACGCTGCTAAAATAATGTGGGCTATGTATGAACATCCAGAAGTTACTTTTGAATACTTAGGATATGGAGAAAACTTTCCTAAATTAAGAAATAAGGCAAGACTTGTTTGTATACCTTCAACATCCGGTACTGCATCTGAAATAACAAGTACTGGTGTAGTAACAGATACAAAAAACCATGTTAAATATCCTATATCATCACCTGAAATAGTTCCTGATATAGCAATAATTGATCCAATTTTACCATCTAAAATGCCTAAACATATTACAGCTAATACCGGTATGGATGTACTAACCCATGCTTCAGAGGCTATTACTTCAACTGGTGCAAGTGACTACACAGATGCTTTGGCTATTCAAGCAATAAAATTAGTTTTTAAATATTTGCCAATAGCTTATAATGAACCGGATAATATAGAAGCTAGAGAAAAAATGCACAACGCTTCAGCAATGGCTGGAATGGCTTTTGCTTCAGCATCTTTAGGTATTTCTCATTCTTTAGCTCATAAAATTGGTGGAATGTTTGGAATAACTCATGGTTTAGCTAATGCAATTCTTTTACCTTATGTTACTCAATTTAATAGAAAATCCACCGATAAGGTTGATTGGATTGAAAGAGAATTAGGAATTGAAGATTTCCCTAATGCTATTAAAGAACTTAACAAAAAATTAAATATTCCTTTATCTTTTAAAGATACTGAGGGTTTTGGTTTAGAAGATAATAAAAAATTCTATGAAGAATTAAAAAACATGAGTGTTAATGCACAAGATGATCCTTGTACCTTAACAAATCCAAGGGAAACAAATCCAGAAATATTAGCCTTAATTTATAAGCATGCTTATAATGGTGAAGATATTACAGAATAAAATATTAGACTTAGAACTCCTCATGTAAGGAGTTCTTTTTTATTTATTTCTTAAGAAAATATTAAAAGTCGATTTTATACTATATTCTCCTTATTAATAAATAAAAAACTAGTTCCATTTAGATTTAGAACTAGTTTTGTTTTTTATTTTTGTATTATCTAATAATATCTATTGTGCATACATGTTCCAAACTTCTCTTAAATATTTTACTATTTCCCTATCTGCTTCTTTTGGATATAGATATTCAAGTTTTTCTGACACATGTAATCCTTCTTTTCTAAAAAGCATACAAGCATTAAATAAAGCCGTCCAAAGTTTATCTTTATCTGGTGAAGGATATGTTTCCAGTAATTTTTCATAATGGGATTTTTCTAAATAGGTTTTCATATTTTTATCATATGCACCAATATTTACACTAAAGTCATACTGACAACCAATATAGTACAAGGTCATTTTATCAAGTCTGGCTTTTAATTTTGTAAATAAATTCATACTATAAATAATTTCCGATCTATAAAGACCTCGTGCAATTTTTAATGCGTAAATAAAAAACTCATTACAGCATTTTAAAAATTCTTTTTGAGTAGGTTTAAGCTGCCTATATTTAACGTCTGTTATTTTAACATTTCCTACAAGTCCATTATTTTTATCTATATGTATTTTACACAAACTATCTACATCTATATAGGATTGGACATCATCATATTTAAAGAAAGTAAAGTCTACAATAGTAAGGTCATCAATAACAGCAATATACCTTAAAACATCACCAAAATAATTATTCATCATTGATAGTCCATCTTCTTTTTGTAGTATAAAACTACTTTCTATTATTTCCTTCATTGATTCTAAAAGGGCAATTTCATTTAAATCCTTTACCCCTAAAATCAATTTAAATCCCATTAAGGAATCCTTACTTATTGTTGTATTTACACGTTCCCCTGTTTCCAATAAACAAACTATATTTTTATTATTGTATACAATTTTCATCATTGCACTTAATAAATTTTCTTTATTCATTAATTTCACCTTCACATATTTCTATAAACTTTGAAATAATCTTAGCTGTTAAACCCCAAATTAAAGGTTTCGTATTTTCATAAAAGAAAATATCATTATTTACTTCACTAAAACGATAGTTCTTTCCATTTGGTATTAGTTCAAAAGGAAAATCCTTTTCGAAATTATTTTTTAAACTACTACTGTATACTTTAGGTTTGTTTTTCAAAAAATAATCTATAGGATAGGTAAATAAATATTCTACTTCCTTATTTGATTTAAAATTATCTATATTGAAATTCTCAACTTCTCCTATAAACACCCATATTATAGAATGGTTTAAATCATATAAATAATCCATTTCTCCAACAACATTAATTCTCTTTATGTTTATCCCTAATTCTTCAGAAGCTTCTCTTTTAGCTGCTAACAAGGGAGTTTCTCCTACCTCAACTTTACCTCCAGGTAATGAAACCTCTCCTGGCTGTGAAATTTTTCTACCTCTTTTTTCAAATATTATATGATCTTTACCATTAATTTTCGCAATTAAAATTATTACACTGTATTCTTTTTCCATTCCTATAGGTTTGGGATTATAATTTTGAAAAATTCTTTCTATGTTCATTACCTCACCTACATATATTCTAATTTAAATATAATACTTAAGCAAATATTATATTTTCTATATCTTAATAACAAACAATCAAAATCAAAAATAGAAAAAGCATCCTAACTTTAATAGATTAACTATTAGGATGCTTTGTATTTATATACTTATCTTACATATAATTTAAGTTCTCCGTTTTCTACAGATATTACTACATTATCCTTATCTTGAACTTCTCCTTTTAACAACATTCTACCAAGTTCTGTTTCAATATATTTTTGTAAGAATCTCTTTACCGGTCTAGCACCATATTGAACATTATATGCTCTTGCCATTATTAATTCCTTTGCAGCCCTATCTAAAGTAATGGAAATTTGTCTATCTTCTAGTCGACTTTCTATGTCTGCAATATTATGGTCTACTATTTCATAGATTTCATCTTCAGTTAAAGGCTTAAACATTACTATATCGTCTACCCTATTTAAAAATTCCGGTTTAAAGGTTGCCTTCATTTGATTCATTACATTTTCCCTTGCATCTGTTGATATATTTCCTTCTTTGTCTATACCTTCTATTAAATATGATGAGCCAATATTAGATGTCATTATTATTATAGTATTCTTAAAGTCTACTGTTCTACCTTGGTTGTCTGTTAATCTACCGTCATCTAATACCTGTAATAGAATATTAAATACATCAGGATGGGCTTTTTCAATTTCATCAAATAACACTACTGAATATGGTTTTCTTCTTACAGCTTCTGTTAATTGCCCTCCTTCTTCGTATCCAACATATCCTGGAGGAGAACCTACAAGTCTTGAAACAGAATGTTTCTCCATATATTCTGACATGTCTATTCTAACTAGATTTTTTTCATCATCAAACATAGCTTCAGTTAATGCTTTAGCAAGTTCTGTTTTTCCTACACCTGTTGGTCCTAAAAATATAAAGGAGCCTATTGGTTTTCCAAAGGATGCTATTCCTGAACGTGATCTAATTATTGCCTCTGTAACTGCATCTACAGCTTCATTTTGTCCTATAACCCTTTGATGTAGAACTTCATCCATATTTAAGATTTTATCTCTTTCTGTTTCTACTAATTTACTTACTGGAATACCTGTCCATTTAGAAACTACATCAGCTATTTCCTCTTCTGTTACCTCTTCTTTTAACATTGATTCATCTTCTGCGTTTTTAGCTGTAATTTCCGCTAATTTTGTTTCTAATTCGGCTAATTTACCATATTTTAATTGGGAAAGTTTTTCAAAATCGTATTTTCTTTCAGCTTCATCCATTTGAATTCTTACACTGTCGATTTCCTCTTTTAAATCTTTAACTTCATCTATACTCTTCTTTTGACTTCTCCATTTTTCGTAATTAGCATCATATTCATTTCTTAAATCTTGAAGTTCCTTTTCCAAGTCCTCTAAACGTTTCTTACTTAAATCGTCTTCTTCTTTCTTTAAAGCAGCTCTTTCAATTTCCAATTGTAATATTCTTCTATTTTGTTCATCAAGATCTGCCGGCATAGAATCTATTTCTGTTCTAACCATAGCAGAAGCTTCATCCATTAAATCTATAGCCTTATCAGGTAAAAATCTATCTGTAATATATCTATCAGACATAGTTGCACAAGCTATTACAGCACCATCGGAAATTCTTATTCCATGATGGATTTCATATTTTTCTTTAATACCTCTTAATATGGAAATTGTATCTTCAACTGTTGGCTCATTTACTAAAACCTTTTGGAATCTTCTTTCTAAGGCACCATCTTTTTCAATATATTGTCTATATTCATCTAAGGTAGTTGCACCAATTGTATGAAGCTCTCCTCTAGCCAACATTGGTTTTAACATGTTTGATGCATCCATTGCACCTTCTGTTTTACCTGCTCCTACTAAAGTATGAAGTTCATCAATAAACAATATTATTTCTCCATCTGAATCCGTTATTTCTTTTAAAACAGCCTTTAGTCTTTCTTCAAATTGTCCTCGGTATTTAGCTCCAGCAATTAACGCTCCTAAATCTAGGGCGAAGATAGTCTTATCCCTTAGGGTTTCTGGAACATCATTATTTACAATTCTTTGTGCTAAGCCTTCTACTATAGCAGTTTTTCCAACTCCCGGTTCTCCAATTAAAACCGGATTATTCTTTGTTCTTCTAGATAGTATTCTTATACAGTTTCTAATTTCTTCATCTCTACCTATTACCGGATCAATTGCACCCTTTCGTGCATCAGCCGTTAAGTCCCTACCATATTTTTCAAGAGCATTCATAGAACTTTCTGGATCATCTGTTTCTATTTTTGCACTTCCTCTTATTTCCTTTAAGGTTTTTTTAAAGCCTTTCAAATTTATATTAAATCTATTAAAAATTGCTGTACTTGAAATACTTTTTTCTTTTAGTATTGTCATATAAATATGCTCAACAGATATAAAACTATCTCCCATTGACTTTGCTTCATCTTCAGCTTTTAATAAAATTCTTTGAAAAATTGTTGAAGGATAAATATTTGAAGAACTGTCTTGTCTTGGTAATTTGTCTAATTCATTTGTCAATGCAATAGTATAAGCATTAACATCTACTCCCATTTTATTTAAAACTCTTTGAATAACCCCTTCAGTGTCAGCTACTAAAGCATAATGTAGATGAATATCATTTACTTCCGGATTACCATTTTTAATAGCAATATTTTGAGCATCTTGTATAGCTTCAATTGATTTTTGAGTAAATTTATTTAAATCCATATTTTATCCTCCTTATATAGATTTTCTTAATTCTTCATATAATTCTTTTTGTCTTTTTGTTAAATGATTTGGATTTTGTATTTGTATTTCTAAAAATAAATCTCCCTTTTCACCTTTCATATTTCTAAATCCCTTATTAGCCAGTCTAATTCTTTTACCTGACTGTATTTCCTTAGGAATATTAACCTTAATTTTTCCTTCTAAAGTATCAACTACAACTTTTCCTCCAAGAGCAGCTTCCCAAGGATATACATTTACTTTTTTAATTATATTTAGTCCATCTAAAGTGTTTTTTTGGTCTATAACGTTGATTTTTATATAAATATCGCCATCTAAACCAATTTTTTCTCCCTTGGTCTTAATTTTTTTACCTGGTAAAATCCCTTTAGGTATTTTTACATTTAAAGATTTATTTTCTCCATTGACATTTAAATATAAGGTTTTTTCAGCACCATCAAAGGCTTCCTTTAAGCTAATTGATATTTCGGTGTCATATCTTTGTCTTTGAGGTTTACTTCTTCCTCCAAAACCTGAAAACACATCTCTACTACTTTTTCTAGAAGATGAGTTGTTTCCAAAACCTCCTCCGAAAAACATATTGAAGAAGTCTGAAAATCCTCCACTATCTCCTGATGAAGTATAGGTATATGTTGTACCATTTTTCCCAAATCCACCAAAATCGCCAAAATCAAAACCATATTGAGATGGGTCAAAATTTTGACCTCCTGTAAAATCATAATTAGAACCAAATTGGTCATATTTTTGTCTTTTATCTTTATCGCCTAATACTTCATAGGCTTCATTAATTTCCTTTAATTTCTCAGAAGCTTTTTCATTTCCTTGATTTAAATCAGGATGATATTTTTTCGCTAACTTTCTATATGCTTTTTTAATTTCAGCATCGGTAGCGGATTTATCTACCCCTAATATTTTATAATAGTCTTTATACTCCATAATATCCTCCCTTACAAAAAAATTGTGTAAATGGATTATGATACAAATATTATATTAATACCAAAATCCTTTTACATAATTCATTATTCTTTGACTTTCTTTGACCTTATTGTTATTATACTACTTTATTTTACAATTTACAATAGATTTTTCAAAATTATTACATTTTTTTAATAATTAAAACTTTTATTATATGACTAAATAAAATAAGTGTAAGTATATCTATTAATTAATATACCTACACTTTTCTAAAAATAACATTTTATCTTAATTTTTATTTAATAATGAGTTTTTGAAATTACCTTTACTTTTTCTGGAAAAGAATATAATTTCCATTCATTGTTTATATCCAATTTAAATCTATAAACTGCTTCTATAACTCTATGATGATAGCCATCTTTTTTATTGTGTATATCATATTCTTCATATACCTTAATATCTACTGTATTACTACTTACATCATTATAATATATGATTTTAGCATATAGTAATTCCTCATAAATATCTGTACCAACATATTTTTTCTGTTCCTTATAAGCTGGACTATTTACTATTATATATGGTTCTACATATGAAAAATCCTTATTATTTAAAGCTCTAACCATTCCATCTAAATAGGATATTAATCCATCTTCTATAGAGTTAATCTGCTTTGAATTTCCATCAATAGCGGTTAAATAATCATATTCGTTTTCAAAATAAAAATCTAGATTTTTATTTTCAATATGGCTTAACTCATTATTAATATTTATTTCTACCTTCTGCTCATTATTTCCTGCTATTAACATATTAGTATTTATTTTATCTTTTAATTTATACAGAATATCATAGCCTCTTTTGTAGTTTTCATGTTCAAACTCTTCATTGGCTTCTTCAATTTTTTCATCAACTTTTAAGTTGTCTTTTTCTTCTTTTGAAATTTCAATACTATTAATTTCATTTAATATAATTTCGAACTTGTCTTGACTGTCCTTCCTGTATTCATTAAGTTTTCTAACTACAGGTTCTAAATTCTTATTTCTTAATTTTGAAGTATAAGGACCTTTATAACTTTCAATGTTTTCAATATCTTCCTTAATTTTTTCATATTTTACATCAGAAATAATCAATTGCTCAACATCTTTTGAAATTTCATCAATTTCTTTCATATAGGAATTACGCTGAAAAAAATATAGAACAATTAATAATATAGCAATGCAAATAGCAAGTAAAACTACTATTTTTTTAAAATTTAATTTTACTTTATCATTTTCTACCTTATTTATTTTCCCACAATGAGAACAGAACTTATCCTTCTCATCTATTTCATTTCCACAGTTATTACAATGCATATACGCTCTCCTAAATATACTTATTAAATATAATTAATATCATATTATTTAAATACTTTTAAGTCAATATAATATTACATCTCACTTTTATAATCCATTTTATAGAAATTAAAATAGAGATGAATTTTTCCACCTCTATTATATGTATTTAAATTTATTCCTTTTCTTCTTTTAATATAATATTAAGTACAAAAGCTGTTATAGTACCTGCTGAAATTCCTGATGAAAATAGGGCATTTAAAACCGTTGGTAAATTTTCCACTATTTCAGGTTTAAATGTAACTCCTAAACCTATTGTTAATGATGATGCTATTATTATTAAATTTCTATTTGTAAATTTAACTAAGGACAAATTTTGAATTCCCGATGCCGCTACTGTACCAAACATTAAAATCCCTGCTCCACCTAATACTGCTGGAGGCATTATAGATACTATTGTAGCAATTTTAGGAAATAAACTAATTAATATTAATAAAACTCCACTAATTATTGCTACAGATCTTGATGCTACTTTAGTTAAAGGAATAAGTCCTGCATTTTGACTAAAGGTTGCAACTGGTCCTGAACCAAAAAATGGTGATAGGAATGAACCAAAGGCATCTGCTCTTACTCCATTTGCTATCATATCATCTGTTACTTCTGTTTCTGTTACCTCCCCAACTACTTGAACAACTCCTATTGTCTCTATAACGGTTACTAAATATCCTGCTATAAATGGTATAACAAACTTTAAATCAAAATTTACACCAAATTTAAATATAGATGGTGGAGCGAACCAACTTGCTTCTATAACTTGATTAAAGTCAACTTTATTTAAAGGTATACAGATAATATAACCAACTACTATCCCTATTAAAACTGAAGCTGAACTAACAAATCCCTTTCCATACCTGTTCAATAATATAATAATTACAAATACAATTAAAGCAATTCCAAGATTTTCAACAGAGCCATAGTCTGCTGCTCCTACTCCACCTGCAGCCCAGTCAAATGTTACAGGTACTAGAGTCATACCTATTAGTGTAATAACAGTTCCAGTGACAACTTGTGGAAAGAACTTTAGTAAAGGTTTAACAAAATAACTTAAAATAAATTCTAAAATTGCACCTAAAATACTCGCTCCAAAATATGCTGGAAGTCCTCCTCCCATTCCAACTATAATAGTTGAAGCTGGAGCAACAAAACCAAAGTCTGTTCCCATAATTGTAGGTAGTCCAGAACCAATTCTAAACGGAGACATACCTATTCCTCTTGATTGTATTATTGTACATATACCTGAACATAACAAGGCAGCACTTACTAAATATGCTGTATCTGCAACATTGGCTCCTGCCATGCCGGCAATAATTAATGGTACTGCTACAATTCCTCCAAAAGCAGTTAAAATATTTTGAATTCCCATTACAAAACCAACTGCAGCAGGTGGGTTATCTTCTACACCATAAAGAAGTTTCCCCTGGCTTTCAGCTTCATACAATTCTTTTTTCTTTACAAAAACGCTTCTTCGCTTTTCTGATACTTTATCACTCATATTTTCAATCCCTCCTTTTATTCTGTTAATATTATAACATTTATAATTATATTTTCATCAAATTCTTCAATAAAAAAATGCTGCAAAACTATTAAATAATTTTGCAGCATTTTTTACTCTTCTTCAGGCTCATAATGTACAATGGAAATAAATTTTCCATCCTTATTTCTAATTCTTCTCAATCTTTTATCAAAGTCCATTCGAGAAAGCCAAACAACTTTATTACATCCCTGACACTCTAACTTTATATCTAAACCAGTTCTAAGTATTTTCCATTTATTTTCACCGCAAGGATGTCCTTTTTTCAAGGTTACAATGTCGCCTACTCTATATTTCATATTATTACCCCTAAATATTATCCATATTTAACTTCCTAGTTTCCTTAATAAACAATTCTCTCATTTGTAATTCAATTATAGCCTGTTTACCTGGTTTAGTCCATGCTACTATTGCAATTTTAACACTGCTACCAAGGCCTATATCCATTACTCCCATTAAATATGGTTTTACCGTTACATTTTTATCCTTACCTATTTTTTCAGAAATAATAGCTACAACTTTTTCAATATCTGAAATACTCATTTCATTTGGAACAATTATTTCTACATAGGCCCTCTGATTTCCTTTAGACATATTTTTTACAGTATTTATATTACCATTTCCAATTGATGTAATAGAGCCATCAAACCCCTTAATAAATGTAGTTCTCATTCCAAATTCAACAACATTACCGGAAATTGTATTATTTATTAATACATGATCTCCTATAACATACTGTCCCTCAAATATAATAAATATACCAGATATTACATCCTTAACTATGGATTGGGCACCAAACCCTACTGCAACCCCTCCTATACCAGCAAGACCTACACTAATGCTTTTACCTATGTCAAATACTTCAAGTATTAAAACCAGCCCTATAAAATAGATAATATATTTTAGTGTATTGTCTATTACAGAGGTAATTGTTAGACTTTTTTTAGCATCTATAAATTTACTGTCTAATTTTTCAGAGTTTTTTAACAAATATTTATTAAATAATTTATGGACAAGTTTGGCCATTATAATTGTAATTATTGCAATAATTAAAGCATATAATAATTTGCCAAGTATATTTAAATTATTTGCTTCGTTATAAAAAATTTTCCTTATATTTCCTATAAATGAATTTATTGTTTCCATTAAGCAATTTTCACCACTTCTACATTTCCTTTTTCTTTTTTATATTTCCAAATATAACCTATTGGCAAGTCTTCTTTTAATTTAACAATATTATCTAATTCTTGATTTTCAACCATTATTGCTAAACCACAACTTCTACTAATTTCCCTAGGAGTTGGTATGGTTTTAATTTTATAGCCCATTTCTATTAATTTTTTTTCTGTCATCATGGTGAAATTTACAGAATCAAAAGTTAATAATATTACATCCATTACCTAATTACCACATTTTTAGAAGCTTCTTTAATTTTCTCATAAATTGTGTACATATTGGAAACTTCCCCAACTTTTAATTTATCTTTTAAATTATAATAGTCTAAACATGTACCACAAGAATGAATTTCTACACCCTCTTTGGCTAATTTTTCTATATCATCTAGAACCGGTGAATCTTCACAGGTTAAAAATACTCCACTATTATAGAAAATTATAGTATTTGGTAATGGTTTTGTTTCTGTAACTGTATACATAAATGATTTCATTAATATATGTCCTAACTCTTCTTCTCCACCACCCATTGTATCAGAAGCAATTACTAGTGTATAATCTTCATCATCCATGATTTCACATGTTAAATTATCCTTCTTTTCTGATTTATTAATTGTAACCTTATACTCATTTTCAGAAATTGTTACTACGCTATATTCATATCCTTGACCTTTGGCTAATCTTGAAAGATTTTCCACTGCTACTTTATTGTCAACTGTAGTTTCAACTTCTCCACTATCTATATTATCTAATTCTTTCTTTGTTAATATTACTGGTTTAGGACATGCCAATCCTTTTGCATCAATTTTTATCATAATATCCTCCTAGTTTTCATTTACCTTAGTAACAGAATCCTTGTGAATTAAATACAATCCATTTTCTGTTTTTATTATTTTCTGCACGTCTGAAACAGTTTTAGCATTATCTACTTTTCCTCTTATATATTCAGAATAATTGTTTTTACCAATTAAGAATACTCGATTATCACTTACGAATAAATTACTATAATCTTCCTTTAATTGTATGGAATTAATTAATTTAAAATCAAAATCATAAATATTTAAAGAATCGCCTTCTAAAATATAAATATTGGATTTTAAAATTCCAGCTCCTTTAAATTCTGAAATCCTTCTTTTGGACTCTATATTAAAATCATCAAATATTATAGCTTGTTTATTACTAATTAATAAGTATCTATCATTATCAATATATTCAGAAAACATTATAACTTCACCAGCAAAACTTTGACTGATTTCCGTATCTTCTTTTATATTTTTCAAATATATCTTTGATTTATATACATTATCAATTAAATCAATAGTAGTAACAATTAATTCTTTTTGTTTTTCAGACATTATAGCTGTAGTAATGGCAGACTTTGTCTTTATTGTATCGACTTGTTTGCCTTTAAAGTCCATTAAAACAAGTTCCTTATCTCCTGAAATATAAATAATATTATCCTTAATTTCAATATTTTTAATTTCAAATTTCATTTTAAGACTTTCTTCAATTTTGCCATTTGAATTAACAATATATAAGTTTTTATTTTCATATATAACTAATTTATTATTATCGCCAACTAAATGTCCTTTTTCTACTGGAATATTAACGGATATTTTCTCTTTTCCTGTTTCGTCATAAGACTTTAAATTATTGGTTTTTAAAAGATATATTCCCTCATCTAATATTGCAATATTAGTATAGTCCCCTTCAAAAGGAATTTTTTCCATACTTCCAATACTACCTGCTTTTAAATTAAATAATAAAAAAATAATAACCACAAAAAATACAAGTAATATTATAAAACCAAATAATTTCTTATTAAATTTTTTTAATTTTTTCATATTATCACCAATTTTTACAACCTATTAATAATTTTACCACTATATCTAGTTGAATTCTACCAATTATAATTTTATAACTATAATTGAAAAATAAATAAATTGGTGAAATATTTTCTACTACTTAAATAAATCATTTTTAATTTTTAAAAAAATAATTCATCCTATTTATTATTATATACTATAAATCGAGATTTTTTTCTATAAGTTTAAGAAAATTAAAAATCTTGATAGTATAGACTACCAAGATTTTAATTTAATTCTTATTAATAAGTTTCTTTAAAAACTTCGAAATGAGCTTGTGGATGATCACATGCTGGACATTTAACAGGAGCAGTTTTTCCTGTATGTACATATCCGCAGTTATTACATTTCCATTCAACTACTTCTTCTTTTTTGAAAACTTCATCATTTTCAATATTTGCAAGTAATTTTCTGAATCTTCTTTCATGTCTGTCTTCTACTTCTGCAATTTCTCTCCATACATAAGCTATTTCTTTAAATCCTTCTTCTTCTGCTATGTCTGCAAATCCTGGATACATTTCTACAAACTCTTCATGTTCTCCATTAGCTGCAGCCAGTAAATTTTCTGCAGTAGTCCCTAATTCTACTGGATAATTCCAATCTACTTGAATAGTTTCATCTTTTAAATCTTCATTTAAAAATTTAAAAAATCTTTTAGCATGTTCTTTTTCATTTCTTGCAGTTTCTTCAAATATATTAGATATTTGAACATATCCTTCCTTTTTAGCTGTAGAAGCATAGTATGTATATCTCATATTAGCTTGAGATTCTCCTGCAAATGAAATCATAAGATTCTTAGCTGTTTTTGTTCCCTTTAAACTCATAATTACCCCCTCGTTATAGTAATGTTAAATTTGTAATCATTACAATAACATTGTAGCAACTAGACTTTTTTTTGTCAAATAGAAATTATAATCTTGGTCTAGGTTTATATGATGTATGAAGTAGCTCTTCTGCCTTTTCTGAGCCTGGTTTTTCTAAAAATTCATCATATAGTTTCTTTATCATAGGATTTTCATGTGCCTTTCTTATGGTCTTATCCCTATCAACCTTATATATTCCTTCTGCCCTTTTCCTTAATATAGTTAAATCTCCATAATGATATGGTTGACCAGCTCCACCTATACATCCTCCAGGACAAGCCATGACTTCTATTGCATCAAAATGCTCCTCACCTTTACGAATTTTTTCTAAAAGTCTTCTTGTGTTACCTAAGCCATTTGCTACTGCGATTCTTATTAGTCTTCCATTTATATCTATTTCAGTAGTTTTAATACCTTTAATTCCCCTTAGTTCAGTAAACTCCATATAGCCTAAAGGTTGTCCTGTTAACCATTCGTAAGCAGTTCTAACAGTAGCTTCTATAACTCCTCCAGTTGAGCCAAATATAGCTCCTGCACCTGATGATTCTCCCATTATATTATCAAAATCAGCTTCTTCTAATAAGTCAAAGCTTATTCCAGCTTCCTTAATCATAATTGCTAATTCCCTAGTAGTTATTACTACATCTACATCTTTTTTATCTTCATTCATAAGTTCTGGTCTTGCAGACTCATATTTTTTAGCAACACAAGGCATAACAGATACTACTACAATATCATCTGGATTAATATTCATTTTTTCTGCATAATAGGTTTTAGCTATTGTTCCAAACATTTCATGAGGTGACTTACAGGAAGATGGTATGTCTAACATATCTGAGAATTGTTGTTCCATAAAATTAACCCATGAAGGACAACAACTTGTTAATATTGGTAATTTCCCTCCATTTTGAAGTCTATTGGCAAATTCATTTGCTTCTTCCATAACTGTTAAATCTGCTGCAAAATTTGTGTCAAAAACTTTATCAAAACCTAAATTTTTTAAAGCCGTTACCATTTTACCTGTTAAATCAGTTCCTGGCTCAAATCCAAATTCCTCTCCTATAGCAACTCTAATTGCTGGAGCAGTTTGAACTATTACATGTTTACTTTCATCATGTAATAATCTCCATAATTTTCCTATATTATTTATTTCAGTTAAAGCTCCTGTTGGACATACTGCAACACATTGTCCACAGAAAGTACAGGTTGTATTATACATTGACTTATCAAAAGTTGATCCTACATATGTATTAAAACCTCTACCTATTGTAGCTAATGCACCAACGGTTTGTGTATTATTACAAACTGTTTCACATCTTTTACAAAGAATACATTTGTTTGGATCCCTCATTATAGACAGACTATCTACATCTATTGCATACTTACTTCTCTCACCCTTATAGTGAATTTTCCTTATACCTAAATCAGATGCTAATTTTTGTAATTCACAGTTCATATTTTTAGCACATACTAAACAATCCGTTGGGTGATTTGATAATAATAATTCTACAATTGCCCTTCTTGCTTGTATTGCTCTTGCAGATTCAGTTTTAATTTCCATACCTTCAAAGACCGGAGTAGCACAAGCTGCAACTAATTTTCCCGTATTTACTACTTCAACCATACAAACTCTACATGAAGCTCTTTTATTTTCTAAGTCTATTTCATGTAAACTTAAATGACACAAAGTAGGTATTTTAATTTTAAGCCTTTTGGCTGCAGATAAAATTGTTGTACCTTCTTCAACTGCAATACTATGACCATTTATAATAACATTTACCATTTTCATAATATAATTACTCCTTTACTATGGCATGAACTGGACAACCATTAAAACATGCTCCACATTTAATACATTTTGAATTGTCTATAACATGAACTTCTCTAACAGCTCCTGTAATACATTGAGCTGGACATATTTTTGCACATTTAGTACATCCTATACAATCATCTGTAATTTTATATTCCAATAAACTAGTACAAATTTTAGCTGGACATTTATGATTTAAAACATGTTCTTCATATTCTTTTCTAAAGCTTTTTATAGTAGATAAAACCGGATTAGGTGCAGATTGACCTAATGCACATAGGGAAGTATCTTTAATGATATTTGATAAATCCTCTAGGTTTTTTAAATCCTCTTCAGTTGCTTTACCATCTGATATTTTACATAAAATTTCGTAAAGCCTTTTGTTTCCAATTCTACAAGGAGTACACTTACCACAGGATTCATCTAAGGTAAATTCCAGATAGAATTTAGCAATGTCAACCATACAGTTGTCTTCATCCATTACAATCATTCCACCTGAACCCATCATTGATCCTTTTTCCACTAATGAATCATAGTCAATAGGTGTGTCTAAATCTTCTGCAGTTATACACCCTCCTGATGGACCACCGGTTTGTACTGCCTTAAATTCCCTTCCTTTTTGAATGCCTCCACCAATATCGTACAGTATTTCTCTTAATGTTGTTCCCATAGGAACTTCAACTAAACCAATGTTATTAACCTTACCAGCTAAGGCAAAAACCTTAGTACCTTTAGATTTTTCTGTACCAACAGAATTAAACCATTTTGCTCCCTTTGAAATAATAACAGGTATATTTGCATATGTTTCAACATTATTAATTAAGGTAGGTTTACCATATAAACCTGATGTTGATGGGAAAGGTGGTTTTGGATTAGGCTCTCCTCTTTGACCTTCAATTGAATTTATCAATGCAGTTTCCTCACCACAAACAAAGGCACCTGCACCAAACTTCATACTAAGATTAAAGGAAAAATCCGTGCCTAAGATATTATCTCCTAATATTCCAATTTCTTTAGCCTGTTTAATTGCTTTGCCTAGTCTTTCAATAGCTAAAGGATATTCTGCTCTTATATAAACATAACCTTGCTTAGCTCCAATTACATAACCAGCTATAGCCATTGCTTCAATAACTGAATGTGGATCCCCTTCTAGTATGGATCTATCCATAAAAGCTCCTGGGTCCCCTTCGTCAGCGTTACAAATTACATACTTTTCATCTGACTGGGAGTTTTTAGTAAATTCCCATTTAAGTCCAGTTGGGAAACCACCGCCTCCTCTACCTCTTAAACCTGAATCTTTAATTATATCTATTACTTCTTCTCTAGAATATTCTTCTAGACATTTACCTAAAGCTAAATAGCCTCCATAACCAATATATTCTTCTATAACTTCAGGATTTATAATTCCACAATTCCTAAGTGCAATTCTAAGTTGTTTTTTATAAAAAGGTATATCATCTTGAGATGGTATTTCTTCTTCTGTTCCAGGTAATTTATATAATAATCTATGTACTAACTCATCTTTGATAATATCCGTTTCAATTATTTCTCTAGCATCTTCTGGTTGTACCTTAGTATAAAAAGTATCCTTTGGAAATATTTTAACTATAGGTCCCTTTTCACAAAAACCTAAACAACCGGTAATATGTGCTGAACATTTTTCTTCTAAACCATATTCTGCAATTAATTTTTTCATTTCATCTAATAGTTCTAAACTCTTTGATGAAGTACAGCCAGTTCCTCCACATATTAAAATTTCTTTCTTTATTCCTTCTGATTTATTTAATCTATTATGTAATAATTCTTCATATGTACTGCTTAAATCAAGTAATTCTTTATAGTTTTTAATTGGTTTCATATCAATCCCCTATATAGTATTTATTTATATTTTTTTAAAATTTTATCAATATCTTTTGATGAAACATTTCCATAAATATCACCATTTACCTTTATTACTGGTGCTAAACCACATGCTCCAATACATCTAATTCCCTCAATGGAATATTTGCCATCCTTACTTGTTTCTCCATTTTTTATGCCTAGTAAATTAGTTAATTCTGTTAAAATGTCATTGGCTCCCTTTACATAACAAGCTGTTCCTGTACAAACTGCTATGTCTATTTCTCCCTTTGGCTCAAATCTAAATTGGGAATAAAAAGTTGCAACTCCATATATTTCTGATGTATGAATACCTAATTCTAAAGCAATAATATCCACAATGGCTTCAGGAATAAATCCGTAGTCTTGTTGTGCTCTTTGTAAAGCAGGCATAACCGCACCAGGTTCATCTTTGATTATTCTTAAATAGTCAATATACTCTCTTAATTTGCCCATATCTTGTTCAATATCATAATTATAATCCATAGCTACCTCCAATTAGTTTGATATAATTATATCTATTTTCCTTTATCAATTCAATATATCCGATAAATAGTAATCATTATCATGTAGGTGTTTATACGAATATATATTTATTAATAATCGATATTACTAGAATGACTACGTTTTTCATAATTAATTATTCCTATATCTGAATATATATTTATTGTAAATTTAAAGTTTTTTTATTAGAATTAATTAAAATATTTCTTTTTTGTAATAATTGTCCCTGTGCGGCAAATCTGTTCCCTGTGTTGTATTTTTTCCAATAAAAAAATGACTTTCTTAAAATCAAAGTCATTTTAAAAATAGTCCGAAAAATACGGTACCTGTTTTTCTATTGAATCCTCTAAATCATTAATTGTATCACTACTACACTTTATTCTCCCTATTCTATATAAATAATCTGGTCTTTTATATCCTAAAAGCATAGTTGTCATTGTTTGTATATCTATTTTATCTTCTGTTTTTTCAGAGACAGGTTTAGCCCTACCTTTTCCATCCTTATTAATATAAAGATGAAAGGCTCCATCGTTCCAAGATAGTAAAGGATCTTCTAATTTAAAAACCCATTCCTTATCTACCTTGTCCTTCTTAAAGGGAAATTCTTCAATAAATTTTTCAAAATCTACAATTCTAGCCATAAAGTATGGTGATATACTTTCTTTAATATCTGCATCTTCAAATAAAAAGGAAAGAGGTTCATCTGTATAGGTATTTCCTATAACCTTCTTTATCATGGAAAAATGAGCACTTACAAAGTCCCAAAGTCCTCTTCTGGCATTTTCATTTAAAAAAATCATTTCTTTAATATAAAATACTTCATCTGAAATCCAGTAGACTAAATATCCTTCTAATCCATCTTTTTCGTTATAGTAAACGGCTGTCATAATATCTTCATTTTCCCATAACCAATATTCATTCCAAGAAATATCGTCACGAATTAAAGCTCCATGAGTTATTTGGGAAAATTTATCATAAGCTTTCTTTATTTCTTCTCCCTTAGGCTCAACTCTCCTAACCTTACCTAATATTTTTTCATCTTTAGGTAGCTGATAATCATTTATTTCATAGGTAATTTTATCGGAAATTATTTCCCAACCCTTTCTTCTATAATAAGGTATAGAGTAGGGATATAAATAAGATATATATTGTTTCTTTTCTCTCATTCTAGCTAGGGCCTGAAAAAGCAATTTATGCATTAATCCATTTCCAGTATATTCAGGATAGGTTCCAACACCAGTAAGACCACCCATGTTAAATGTTCGATTAAAAATTCTAACCTGCATAGGATATACTATTACCTGGGATATAAGATTGTCTTTATCGAACCAACCTAAAGCATCTGCTTTTTTTAAATTTGGTGCCTTGGCCCTAATAAAATCCTCTTCCTCCTCCCAACCAGAATTAGTTAATTCACTTTCTGTAACTTGAAAAACATATTTTAATAGTTGATTATACTGCTCTAAGTATTCAACTCCTATTTCTTTCATTATTAAATCTTTATTGCTCATAATATCACTCTTTACTAATTTTTGTATAAAAAATGACATGCTATACATGTCATTAAAATTCCCCAGCTATTTCTTCTATTTTATCAATATCAACTAGAAGTATTTTTTTATTTCCTAGTACTTTTAAATAACCCTTGTCTTTAAACTGATGTAATTTTCTAGTTATTGTTTCCCTACTAGTTCCAGCAAAGGAGGCCATTTCTTCCCTACTTATAGGAAAATCCAAGAGAATTCCATCCTTCGTTTCCTCACCGAAAATATCTGCTAAATCCAATAGCAAGCTGGCAACTTTACCATCTGCAGTACCACTAAACAATCTGTCAATAAGACCTTCAGCTAATCTAATTCTATGATAGGATTTTTCTAATATTCTCCTTAGTACAATTGGATTATTCAAAATTACTTCGTCAAATTTATCTTTAGATAAAGTAGCTACAAGTCCACCTTCTATTACTTCACCTATATACAAATATTCATCATCTTTTAAAAGATTAAGTCCTCCTACAAAATCTCCTGAAGAATAAATATATAATATTTGTTCTCTTCCATCAACTAGATTTTTGTAGATTTTTATTTTACCTTCAACAAGAATATAAAGTTTGTCGGCAGAATCTCCTGTTTCAAAAATAACATCTCCATTATTTACCTTAAGAATTTCCACACCTTCAAATACTCTGTCTTTTTCTTCTTTAGATAATCCTTCAAAAAATGGTATATGTTCTAAAATTTCTTCATTTTTCATTTTTCTATAATTTAGCAGAATAATCACCTCCAAAATTTAAATAGATCCCCTGTTTACTATTATACCATTATTAATAAAAAAGAAACTTCATACTTAGTATAAAATCCTAATCTTTTGTTAATTTGTTATAATCAATATAATGGAGGAAAATTATATGAATATACTTTTACTAACAATATCTTTATATGCACCTTGGGTTCATAGTTTAAAAGAAAAAAGATCCATTGTTAAAAGTCTAGTAGTTAAACTTAGAAACAATTATAATGTTTCTGTTGTTGAATCGGAAGATCAAAATCTGCACCAAAAAATAACAATAAGTATTGCTGCCATTACTTTTAATTCCTTTAAAAGCGATAATCTAGAAAGTAAAATTATAGATTTTATTGAAGCAAATACAGAAGCCAGTATTATTAATATAGAAAAAGAAATAAGATAAAATAAAAATTATCCAATAGGATTTCTATTGGATAATTTTTTTATACTAATGTTTAAAATGTCTCATTCCTGTAAATACTACAGCAATATCGTACTTATTGGCTAATTCTATAACTTCCTTATCTTTAACTGAGCCTCCTGGTTGAATTATTGCCTTTACGCCGGCCTTATTTAATTCTTCCACAGTATCTCCAAAGAAAAATCCATCGGAAGCTAAAACAGCTCCATGTAGGTCTTTAATTGACCTATTAACAGCTTTTTCTACCGCCCAGTGCCTTCTAACTTCTCCTTGCCCAATTGCCAAGGTCTGCTTATCCTTAGATATAACTACTCCATTTG
Organism: Miniphocaeibacter sp.; assembly: GCF_049276255.1. NCBI lineage: Bacteria > Bacillati > Bacillota > Tissierellia > Tissierellales > Peptoniphilaceae > Miniphocaeibacter > Miniphocaeibacter sp. Next base: position 29,428 of record NZ_JBASWB010000019.1, on the reverse strand, counting down.
AGTTAACGTATTTAACAGCCTTCCAAGCAAATAAAAGCTCCTCAAGTTCTTCATCTGTTGGCTTTCTATTAGTTACAAAATCCAGTTGCTCTTTTAATAGTTTATTGTCCCTATCTTGTAGTAATACCCCATGTAATACATCCTTAGTTTCTTGTTTTACAAGTTCTAAAGTATTTAGATTTTTTATTTGTAAAATCCTAATATTTTTCTTCTTAGATAAAATATTAAAAGCTTCTTCCTCATAGTCTGGTGCAACTACAATTTCTAAAAATATTTGAGAAAGTAAATTAGCTGTTTCAACATCTACTTTTCTATTTAGGGAAATAATTCCACCAAAAATAGATACTTCATCTGCCTCATAAGCTTTTTTAAAGGCTTCATAAATATTTTCACCAGAAGCAATTCCACATGGATTATTGTGTTTTACAGCTACAGCTGTTGGGTCTTCAAATTCTTTAACCATTTTTACAGCACCATATAAATCATTTAAGTTATTATAGGATAGCTCTTTTCCATGTAGTTGAACTATGTCTCCTTTTTCCTCTGGAACTTCGTAAATCTTTTCATAAAATGCTGCGTTTTGGTGAGGATTTTCTCCGTATCTTAAATTTTGTTTTAATCTATATGTAAATGTAATATTCTCTGGAAAATCCACTTTATTTTGATTATTGAAATAGTTTGAAATTAAAGCATCATACTGTGCTGTTGTTCCAAAAGCTTTCCCTGCTAAAATTCTCTTATTGTCTAAAGTTAAGTCTCCTTTTTCTTTTAATTCCTTTAAAACAAAATCATAATCTAGGGTACTTGTAACAACAATAACATCCTTATAGTTTTTAGCAGCTGCCCTAATCATAGATGGTCCACCAATATCAATTTTCTCTATTAGTTCTTCATGGGTAGAATTAATATCGTTGATTGTTTCTTCAAAAGGATACAGAGTATTAACTACCATATCAATAGAATTTATCTTTTGCTCTTCAATAGTATTTACATGTTCTTCTACATCTCTACGATATAAAATTCCTCCATATACTTTAGGGTGTAGGGTTTTTACCCTTCCATTGAGTATTTCTGGGAAATTTGTTATATCGGTAATGTCGGTAACATCTATACCATTATCTAAAAGATGTTTATAGGTACCACCTGTAGAAACAATATTCCAACCTAATTCTGTTAATCCCTTAACAAAATCAACTATTCCTTCTTTTTTATAAACAGAAATTAATGCAGTTTTCATTTTCACTCCTTTTTATTATTTCACATTAGTATAATAATATTATACAATAAATTTATTAAACATATCTAAGTATGATATAATAAATCAAAATTATTTTAGGAGTAATAAATGAAAATCGGTTATCAAGGTGTGCCAGGTGCATATAGTGAAGTTGCAACAATTAAATTTTTCGGAGAAAAGGGTTATGAGGCTATTGGTTATGATAATTTTAGAAGCTTAATTAAGGATTTGTCCAACAATAGCTTGGATTATGCTGTTTTACCTATTGAAAATTCAACAACAGGAATAATTTATAGAACAATGGATTTAATAAGACATAATAACATTTTTGCCATTGGGGAAGTTTTCGTACCTATTCATCATCAATTAATAGGTTTTCCAGATGCTACATTTGAAGACATTACAGATGTTTATTCCCATCCTGAAGCCTTAAGTCAATGTAATTATTTTTTTGAATACAATGAGCAGTTAAATCCAGTTTCCTGGAAAGACACTTCTGAAAGTGTAGATTATATAAAGAGAAATAACTTAAAGACCTCTGCTGCCCTTGCAAGTAAAAGAGCTGCAGAAATATATAGTATGAAAATTTTAAGGGAAAATGTTCAGGATATCTACTATAATACTACAAGGTTTTTAATATTTAAAAACTCTATGGACATACCTGAAAACGCTAATAAGACAACTATGTATTTCCAAGTAAAACATAGTCCTGGTGCGTTACTTTCTGCCCTACAGTGTTTTGCCGATGAAAAGTTAAATTTAATAAATCTTAATTCAAGACCTTTAGGAAATGAAAATATATTCCAATATGGTTTCTTTGTAGAAGTTGACGCTAGTTTAAACTCTCCAAATATGCAAAGAACTATTGAAACCATAAAGCCCCATGTAACAGTAACAAATATAATAGGAAGCTACCCAAAGGGTGAACTTCCTTTTAAATAACTATATTTCCCTTGAACGTCTTTGACGACTATGCTCTAGAATATTCCAGATTGTTTCATAATCTTCAATTTCTAGGGCATTTTTCAATTTAATGAATTCCTTTAAAAATTTATCCATTTCGATTAATAAATCTTCCTTTGATTCTAAAAATGCATCTGTCCATAAATTAGGATTAATTCTTGCAACTCTTGTAATATCCTTAAAACTTCCACCAACAAAATATTCAACCTGATCATCATAGGATGGTGAATTTGTTATTGCTACTGAAATTGCATGAACTAGCTGACTTGCATAGGCTATTTTTTTATCGTGAGTTTCAATATCGGTTATTTCCACACCCTTACACTTAATTTCCAAGGCTAGGGTTTTAATTAAATCTATATTTTCCGGCTTGTTTTTTTCCGTTGGAGTTAATATATAGTTTGCATTATAAAAAATTGCCTTATCTGCATTTAGAAAACCACTAAATTCATTTCCTGCCATAGGATGGCCAGGTATAAAATCTAAGTCCTCCCTTAAAAAAGATAATATTTCAGGAACTAACTTTTTCTTTGTACCAGCTAAATCCGTAACTACTGTACCCGGTTTTAAAAATTGCTGGTTTTTTCTTAAAAACTCAACAATTCCTGAAGGATACATAGATAAAATTAACAAATCAGTATCCTCTAAAATTTCCTGAGGATTAACCGAACCCTTATCAATAGCTTCTAAGGCTTCAGCTGCCTTTATAGTATTTTCAGTTCTTGATATTCCATATATTTTTCTAGGTTTTATCCATTCTTTTATAGCAAGTGCCATAGAGCCGCCTTCCATACCTAAACCTGCTATTGTTATATTCATATTCTTTAATCTATTTAAATTATTATTATCCATAAATACCTCTTTAAAATTTTCTACTTATAGTACATTATACATGAAAATTTATCTTATTATAAAAAACAAACCTAATCTTCTACTCTAAGAAAATTAGGTTTGAACTTTTTTATTTATTCTCTTCTATTTTTGCTAGTATATCTTGTGGAACTTCATCTCTTGTAATAATTTCTTCACCTAAGACTATTTCTTTACTTGCCTTAATTTTCAAAAAAGTTCCCGGTTTAAATAACTTATCTTTATCTTCAGTATTTACTGAAAATTCCAATAATCTTTCACCATTTTCATCATAGGATTTTAACTTATATTTTTTACCCAGTCCTACTACTTCGCCCTTATCATCTTTCATATCCTCTAATTCCATTGGCTCGTCCATTGGAATCATCGTATAATAATAAGTTCCTGTATATCTGTTTTCATAATATTCTTTTCCTTTAACTGCTATAAAAGCAATTAAAGCTATTACTACTATTCCTATTATTAATTTTATACCTTTTTTCATTAAATAAACTCTACCTCTTTCTTATTAAACATTAAAATTGCCAATACTATAGAAACTAAAATATATACTCCAATTCCTATTAAAGAAATATATTTACCTTGAGCTAACTCACCTGTAAGTGATGAAAATAACCAACTACTTCTATCTCCCATTAATGATGTAACAGGTGGAAACTTTAATCCCATAGTCACTAATGAATGTACCATTTCCGTACATAAAAGCAGATAGGTAATTGTACCATATATAGCTTTTTGTGTTGCAAAAATTATAATTGAAGTTAAGGAAGCATAACCTATAATACCTACTATAATGCTACTTGTATATAATACTAAACTTTCTATTTCCAAGTTTGAAAATTTAAACTTATACATCATTCCCATTAAAAAGAAAACCAGTGTAAAAAAAGCAAACATTACTATTGTTAAGATAGTCATAATAATTAATTTATATATAACTATACTGGATCTTTTTATACCTAAACCTACACCTGCATTTAAAGCATTACTATTAAAATCGTCATTATATACAGTATTAAAAATATATATTCCGGCTATAATCGTTGCAAAAGATAGCAAGTTAAGTGTATTGCTTATATAATCTAAACTTGTTGACTGAGAATTTAACATCATATAGTTTATAAGAACAAAACCTAGAGCAATTATCCCCATAAAAATATATAAACTTTTTTTCTTGAAAATCCTATATAACTCACTTCTTATATATTTAGTCATTATTTTTTACCTCCTATTAAATTGAAGTAATAATCTTCTAAAGAGCTTTCTCGTTTATATATTTCAAATACATCAACATTATTCTCTATTATAGTTTTATTAATAACATTTAAATAGTCTATATTATCATTTACTACTAAAGTTGAGTGGTTAGTAATATTTATATTTTCTATATTGAATTTATCATTTAAAATATTACTTGCTTTTTCAACATTATCAACCTTAATTATAATAGCAGATGTAGTTTTTTTATGAAGTTCTTCAAAGGATATTTCCTCTAAAAGTTTCCCATGATCTATAATTCCAAATTTACTTGCTACTAAATCCAATTCACTTAGTATATGAGAAGATACAATAATAGTTGTATTATATTCTTCATTTAATATTTTTATAATATTTCTTATATCTACAATACCCTGAGGATCTAATCCATTTATTGGTTCATCTAGTACTATTAACTCTGGATTACCAAGCATTGCTGCTGCAAGTCCAAGTCTTTGTTTCATCCCCATAGAAAATGATTTAAAGGGTTTATTAACATTCTTTAAACCAACCATTTCTAAAACTCTTTTGCTTTCTTTTCTTCCCTTAACTCCCTTCATTTTTCTATGATATTCAATATTTTCCTTTGCATTTAAATAAGGAAAAAAACTTTGACCAATATAAAAACCTATTTTCCTTCTATTTATTGTATTTTCTCTTTCATTTTTTCCACCAAATAAAGATATATTACCTGAAGTTGGACTGGAAAGACCCATTATCATTCTTAATAAGGTAGTCTTACCTGCACCATTTTTTCCTATTAACCCGTATATATCCTTCTCTTTGACTTCTATATTAACATTACTTACTGCTTCAAAGTTTCCAAACTTCTTAGTAAGTCCATTAATTTTTATAATATTTTCCATATTGCCTCTCCTGTTATAATGTACTTAATAATTAATACACTAGTATCTTATCATTATATTTTTTATTTTGCAATAGGATTTTAAAAATTTTTTTAATTTATTTATTAATATAAGAAAAATTTAAAAACAATTAAACGGTATATCTCCTGTTAAGTACAGAAAACATACCGTTTAAAATAAATATTATTTATTTATATTTAGTATTTATCCCAAATGTTTATTATTTTTTATTTAACTCTTCGATTTCATCTACAAATCTTTTAGTTATAAGCTGTGGCCTTGTAATAATTGAACCAACTACAACTGAATAACTTCCAAGTTCTAACACCCTTCTTGCCTTTTCCGGACTATCTATATTTCCTTCAGCTATTACAGGTTTCGAAACTTTTCCAATTATTTCTTTTATAATTTTAAAATCTTCTTCTTCTATTTTATCGTTTTTACTTTCTTCAGTATAACCAACTAAAGTAGTTCCAATAAAATCAAAACCAAGTTTGTCCGCAAAAATAGCTTCTTCAACTGTAGAGCAATCTGCCATAAATTTATTATTTGGATATTTTTCCTTTACCTCTTTAAAAAATTCTTCTAAAGTCTTTCCATCAGGTCTAACTCTCGAAGTAGCATCTGTTGCAATTATTTCACATCCCGTTTCTACAAGCTCATCTATTTCCTTCATTGTTGGAGTAATAAACACAGGATTATCATTATAAACCCTTTTTAAAATTCCAATAATTGGTAAATCCACTACTTTTTGAATCTCTAAAATATCCTCGACAGTATTCGCTCTTATTCCCTTAGCTCCCCCTATCTTAGCAGCTAAGGCCATTCTTCCCATAATAAAAGATGAATGTAGCGGTTCATCCGGTAATGCCTGACAAGATACCACTAAATTTCCTTTTATATTATTAATTATATTCATTATTCATCATATCCTAAAACTTTATTAATAGCATTTTTATATTTATCTGCCTTTGCACCATAAACTGCTTGTACCCCACCTTGCACTTCTAAAACGGCTGTAGCTCCAAGTTCTACTAATCTATCCTTATCAACCTTACTTGGATCTACAACATCTACTCTTAACCTAGTAATACAAGCATCAACATTTTCAAGATTTTCAGCTCCACCTAAAGCCTCCATAATTAGCAAAGCTTCATCTGCTAAACTTTCCTTAGTAGTTACTTTTACTTCTTCACCATTATCTATTGCTCTACCTGGAATTTTAACATCAAATTTATTAATTAAAAATCTAAATAAGAAATAATACATTAAAGCCCATAATACACCTACTATAATAACATATATCCAATTGGTTTTATCATTCCCTTGTAAAATCCCAAATAGTGTAAAATCTATTGCCCCACCTGAAAATGTATTTCCTATTCTAATACTTAAAAGGTCAGCTATTAAGAAAGATAAACCATCAAATAAAGCATGAATAACATATAACCAAGGAGCTATAAATAAAAACATAAATTCAATAGGTTCAGTAATACCAGTTAAAAAAGAAGTTAAGGCTGCTGAAAAATATAATCCAACAACTTTCTTTCTATTTTCTTTTGGTACACAATGGTACATTGCTAAACAAGCTGCTGGTAGACCAAACATCATTGTATCAAATCTTCCTGCAAAAAATCTTGTTCCATAAGTAAATAAGCCTTGATGATTTGGATCAGCTAATTGTGCAAAGAATATGTTTTGTGCTCCCTCAACCATTTGACCTGCTACCATTTCAGCTCCACCTAATGCTGTATACCAAAACATAGGATAAATAACATGATGTAGTCCTACTGCCCCAGTTAATCTTAATAAAAATCCATATAGGAAAGTACCTACACTTCCCATTTTAGCTATTGAACCACCGGCTAAAACTAATAGATTTTGAATTGGTGGCCAAATTAAAAAAAACGCTACTCCAAGTAAAATTGCTGCAAAAGAAGAAACAATTGGAATAAATCTTGAACCTCCAAAAAATCCTAAAAATTGTGGTAACTCTACATCCCTATAATTATTATGTAAGTATGCAACAATACTACCAATAACTATAGAGCCTACAACTCCAGTATCAATAGCTGAACCTTCCTCTAAAAAAATACCAACTAAAGCTGCTATTGTAGCATTAAATACTAGAAAGGCAACTCCTCCTGCTAATGCAGCTGTTCCCTTATCCTTTTTAGCTAAACCTAAAGCTATACCAATTGCAAATATTAATGCAATATTAGCAAATACAACATTTCCTGCTTCACTCATTACTTTAAAAATAACTTGTAAAATTCTGTTATCTAAAACAGGAAATGCCATTATGGTGTTTGGATTTGATAAAGCTCCACCAATACCTAGTAACAAACCTGCTGCCGGTAAAATAGCTATAGGAAGCATAAAGGCTTTACCTAATTGTTGAAACTTTTTGAATAAATTTTTAAACATTTTTACCCTCCTTATTTTAAACCTCTTTTGTCTTATGTGAAATAGACTTAGAAGTTTTCAATCTCATTTGACTTGCTTCATCTTTGTATCTTGTAGCATAAGTTGTACAAATTAAATCTGTAATATATTCTTGAGAGATTTTTCCTGCTAGGGATCCTCCTTCAAAAGGTGACTCCTTACCTGCTGTAAGTATTGTAAAATCAGCCATTTCAGCAACAGGTGAAAGAATATGATTACAAATAGCTACAATTGTAGCATTATTTTCTTTTGCAAGTTTAACGGAATCAATAATATCCTCTGTATAACCGGATAAAGAAAAGGCAATTACTAAATCTTCCTTTGCTAAAGTTGCGCTGTTCATAAGCTGGTAATGAGCATCTGTTACCGACAGAGAAAATTTTCCATAACGAAGCAATTTAGATTGCATATCCTGTGCAGCAATACCACTTGAACCTACTCCATAAATCAAAATACGTTTTCCTTTATAAATTAAATCTGCAACTTCATTAAGTAAGTCAACATCTAATAAATCTTTTGTTTTATTTATTGCATTAATAATATTATCAGTAACTTTATCTATGTAATTATCTGGAAAACCATCTTCATTATCAGAACTTTCCTTGGCTAACATAAGTTTTAGCTCTTGAAATCCTGTTAAACCAATTTTATTACAAAATCTAATAACAGTGGCTTCTCCCACTCCAATACTTTTAGAAATTTCCTTTAAAGATTGGTAAATCACATTTTGCTCATTTTTTAAAATATAATCTGCTACCCTTTGTTCTCCCTTTGTTAAAGAAGGATAGTAGGATTCTATTATTGCTCTATAACTCATAATTCACCTCCATGAATCAATTATAACATCTTTACTCCAAAAGTAAATACTATTTTGGAGTTACGCTCCATTTGTTGCAATAAAAAAATAGGATAGACATCAGCCTATCCTATTAATATTTAAAGCTTATTATAATATTTAAATAAACATAGAAATTGAGCATATTTTACATTATTATTCCCACTAATTTGATCTAATTTCTCAAATTTCAAGGCAGTTTGAATTTGTCTTTTCGTTAGCAACCTTCTTCTTCCATAGAGTCCATATTTAAATGAATGATTTATGAATTGTTCATATTTCTTTTTCTCTTCTGTACATATGTCTGATGTATTCTTTCTAGAAAAGTGAACTAGAACAGATTCAACTGATGGTTTTGGATTAAAATCATCTTTTCTAAAAAAATATAAAATTTCCATATCCCAAAATGGTTTAATTATTAAAGATTTCCTTGTTTCTTTAGCTTGTCCAAGAAATCTTTTGGCTGCTCCTTTTTCCATAACAAGATAAATATCACTAGATTTATTGTTGACGTTAGTTAATTTGTTAATAATTTTTGTAGTGATTGAGTATGGTATATTTGAAAATACTTTATAATTTCCTTCTTTGGGTAATTTATAATCTAAAAAATCCATATTTATTAAAGTACAATTTTTATATAAATTTAATTTTTCTTTAGAATATTTATAAAGCTTTTCATCTATTTCTATCGAAAATACCCTTTTACTTTTTTTAGCTAGTTCTTCTGTAATATGTCCTTTACCAGTCCCTATCTCTATAATCTTATCTTCTCTATCTATATTGCTAAGGTTTATAATCTTCTTTATTAATGATTTCTTAGTCATAAAATTCTGTGTAATCCAATATTCGTTTTTTTGCATATAACTCTCCTTTTTTATTGTTTTTTACATAAAAAAGGGCAATAAAAAACAGGAGTCATATTTGAATAAACCTCTCCTGTAAAATTTTATCGAATTAAATACAATCTTTTAATTTAAAAAATCAGACTATTCGAAAAAATACAACAAAAAAGTCTATCATACTTAATAGAGTCCTTATTTTTATTGCCGAGTTTATCTTAAACGAATAGATGCTGTCAATTATATTCTCCAAATCATTAAAATTTAATTTATTGATTATTAATAGCTTTACTAGAAATTCCAACAAAAAAAGTTATTCAAAAATATTTATTCCTGTACTCTATTGCCGGATTTATTACCAACATTCATTCCACCTCCAAGCTATTAAAATCGCAGTGTAATTATATCATACTATCACTTTTAAAACAATATAAAAGAACATGGCTTTCACCATGTCCCCTAAACTAAATTCTATTTAACTCTATTACTACTTCTTCCCCATTTAAATCTACAGTTTCGCCATTAAGACTTTCTACTGCAAGTATTTCTTTTGCCAATGTTTCCTTTTTAATAAAATCTTCAAATTCTTCTACAGCTGATTTTATTGCTTCTGTAGGTACATAGGTAATTTTAATATTGTCTAGTACGTCATAATCATTCGCTTTTCTCATTTGTTGAACTTTAGATATAAATTCTCTAGCATATCCTTCTGCTTTAAGTTCAGGAGTTATTGTTGTATCGAGAATTACAAATAGATTATTTTCCATTATTACATCAAAACCTTCTTTTGCAGATACTCTTACTTCAATATACTCTCTTTTTATTGTAGTATTTTCTCCTGAAAGTTCCACTTCCAAATCTCCTGCTTCTAGGTCTGCTACAAACTTCTTAGCATCTACTCCTTTAAGGTAGTTTTGGAATTCTTTTATTTTCTTTCCTAATATTCTTCCTGCTACTTTAAAGTCAGGTTTTAATTCATAATTCATAAACTCTGAAAGGTCTGCTTCAAATTTAACATTTTTAATATTAAGCTCTTCTTTAATTAAAGGAACTAGATCTGAAATTAATTCTTCATATTTAGCATCAACAACTATTTCTGTTAAAGGTTGTCTTACTTTAATATTAACTTCTTCTCTTGAAGCTCTACCTAGGGCTACTAAATTTCTTACTACTTCCATTTTTTCTTCTAGTTGTTCATTTATTAAGGCTTCCTCTACTTCTGGAAGATAATCTAAATGAACTGAGGTTTTATCTGTTAAGTTACGATATATTTCCTCTGCCATAAATGGTGTAAATGGTGCTATTAGTTTAGTTACTCCTAAAAGTATTTCATAGGTTGTATTATAAACGGCTTTTTTATCGTCATCTATTTCTGTTTTCCAAAATCTTCTTCTATTTCTTCTTATATACCAGTTAGACACATCTTCAATTACAAAGTCGGAAATTGCCCTTACAACTTTTGTAACTTCAAATATTTCCATATTTTCATTATATAGTTTTAATAGATTATTATATCTTGAAAGAATCCATCTATCTATTTCCGGTCTATTTTCCGGTTCTATATAAAAATCTCTAGGATCTATATTGTCTGTATTTGCATATAATTGGAAGAAATTATAGGTGTTTTTAAAGGATCTAAAGAATTTACTGTCTACTTCTCTTAGTCCATCAACATCAAATTTAGTTGGAACCCATGGTGGTGATACATATAATGAGTAAAATCTTACAACATCTGCTCCAAATTTATCGAATAATTCTATTGGATCTAATGTATTTCCTCTGGATTTACTCATTTTCTTTCCTTCTTTGTCAAGGATTAAATCATTTACCAGTACATTTTTATAAGGTGCTTTTCCTGTTGTTAATACGGATATAGCAAGTAATGAATAAAACCATCCTCTTGTTTGGTCTATTCCCTCATTTATAAAGTCAGCCGGGAAAAGCTCTTCAAAGAAATTCTCCTTGTTTTCAAATGGATAGTGTTGTTGTGCAAAAGGCATTGCCCCAGAGTCAAACCAAACGTCTATAACGTCTTTTTCCCTAGTCATTGGCTTTCCACATTTTTCACATGTTAAATGTACATCATCAACATATGGTCTGTGCAATTCAATATCTTCAGAAATATCCTCAATTGCTCTTTCCTTAAGTTCTTTTCTTGAACCTACAGATGTAGTATGACCTTCTTCACATTTCCATACAGGGAATGGAGTTCCCCAATATCTTGAACGAGAAATTGCCCAGTCATTTAAATTTTCCAACCAGTTTCCAAATCTCTTTTCTCCAACAAAGTCAGGATACCAGTTTACCTTATTATTTTCATCTATAAATTGTTCTTTTAGTTTTGTAACTTCTATATACCAAGATGGTTTTGAATAGTAGATTAAAGGAGTTCCACATCTCCAGCAATGAGGGTAGTTATGCTCTACTTTTTGTTTTTTAAATGCCTTACCATTATCAAATAAATAATGGATTATATCATGATCGGCATCCATAACAAATTGACCATCCCAAGGTGAACCAACAAATTTTCCTTCTTCATTTACCGGATTAATTAACGGTAAATCATATCTTCTTCCGGTTTGGTAGTCATCTTCCCCAAATGCTGGTGCAGTATGAACTATACCTGTACCATCTTCTGTTGATACATAGTTTGCTGTTGTTACAAAGAAAGCTTTTTTATCAGGTTTAAAAAATGGAAGTAGTTGTTCATATTCCATATACTCCATGTCCTTACCCTTAAGCTCTTTTACTACCTTATAATCCTCTCCTAGAACTTTATCTGCTAAAGCCTTAGCAATGTAGTACTTTTCTCCACCTAATTCAGCTAGAATATAATCTACATCAGGACCTACTGTTAGGGCAACATTAGATAATAAAGTCCAAGGTGTTGTTGTCCAAGCTAGGAAATACTCGTCTGCATCCTTTCTCTTAAAGGCAACATATACAGTTTGAGTTTTTATCATCTTATAGCCTTGAGCAACTTCATGAGAAGCAAGTCCCGTTCCACATCTTGGACAATATGGTAAAATTTTAGCTCCTTCATAAACAAGACCTTTTTTAAACATACCATCTAGTAGCCACCAAACAGTTTCTATATAGTCATTGTCTAAAGTTATATATGGATTATCCATATCAGCCATAAACGCCATTCTTTCTGACATTTCTCTCCAAGCTTGCTCATAGGTAAATACAGAGTTTCTACATTCCTTATTAAAGGCTTCTACACCATACTCCTCTATTTCCTTCTTACTATGAAGTCCTAATTTCTTTTCAACTTCAATTTCAACAGGTAAACCATGAGTATCCCAGCCTGCTTTTTTCTTTACTCTAAAGCCTTTCATAGTCTTATAACGACATGTCATATCCTTTAAAGTTCTGGATATTACATGATGAATTCCCGGCCTACCATTTGCCGTTGGAGGTCCATCATAAAAAACATAATTTTTATCCTTCGGTCTTTGGTTTACTGTTTCGTGTAGTAAATCTATTTCTTTCCAATATTTGGAAATTTCAATTTCTCTTTCTCTTACCGGTGCCTTAGAAAGATCTTTAAACTTTGACATAATTCCTCTCCTTAAACTTATTATTTAATTTCACTAATCTATAAATTACAAAAAGCATCCTATATAAAATAGGACGCTTCTAACCGTGTTACCACCTAAATTGCATAGCAAATAAAGCCATGCCACTCAACATACTTAACGCGTACTACGTAATATCTTTAATATCGGATATTAAACTCCAAGCTGATTTTTCCTATAATTTCATTAGTTCATTCCACCAAGCAGAACCTCTCTATTAACTCCATTGTAGGAACGGTCTCTTCACAGTCTATAATCCTTATTATTCTACATATTTAGCACCATTTTGTCAAGTTTTACAAAATATAAGTAAAGTTATTAAAAATTTCTTTAAGTTAGTTTATGATTATTTCATTTAGAAAGTTAAGATAATATTGAAATGATTCCCTAATTTTATCCTCTACTTATATTCCCCTATCTTATAGAGTTTCTGAAAAATATGGAAAATTATAAATTATCATAGTTTAATTAAGTATTTAACTCTAACTATAAATCATATATAATTTGTAGTAGTTTGTATTAGAAGGAGACAATATGGAAAAATATAAAAATACTTTTAGTAAAATAGCTTTTGGTTTAATTACAATAATGGTTGTTCAAAATATTTTTAGTATATTTTTATATAAATTTAAGGGATTTATTCCACAAAATATATTAGAAATTGACTGGATACCACTTGTCCTATACCTGATAATTCAATATTTAATAGCCTATCCTTTTGGGCTTCTAGTAATAAATACCGCTCCCAATAGTCCTATAACCAAACCATTAAAAAAAATAGATTTAAATTTAAAACAAATAATTGCAACTGCTCTATCTGGTTTTGCTATAGTTTCATCTATAACAGCAGTAGGCAATTTAGTTACAATACTACTAAAGAAAATTTTACAAAGAGGCTTAAATAGTAATCCAATTTCAGATTTAATATTAGATTCTAACCCCTATATTATGTTTTTTGTTGCAGTTATACTTGCACCAATTATTGAAGAATATATTTTCAGATACTTTCTGTATAAAAAAACCTCAGTATTTGGAGATAGAATTTATATATTATTTAGCTCTTTAATATTTGGAATGTTTCATTTAAATATACTTCAATCATTATACGCTTTTGTGTTAGGGCTTATTTTATCTTCCCTATATCTGTACACAGGAAATATTAAGTATCCAATTATAATTCATTTAATTATAAACTTATTAGGTGGAGGTATTTCAATACTGACCTTAGCCCTTAATAACAATATTATTTCATATATATGGGCTATATTATCCTTTATTCTTATAGTAATTGGCTTGTTTCTATTATTAACTTGGTTTATTCCTAAATTTAGAAATATCCAATTTTCAAAAGGGGAAATAGAACTAGAAAATATCAATGCTATAATTTTAAACCCTGGAATGATGATCTTTTCAATTATCGTTATAGTCACTATGATAAATATATTTTTTACAACTTAATTTAAAAATTTTTTATTAAAATTCAAAAGCCCCATAAATTAAAATTTAAATTTATGGGGCTTATTTATTTTTATTTCCAATCTATTGTATTTACTAAAATATCTCTAACTCTTTCAACAAAATCCTGGTCTTCTTCTGTAAAGTTTCCTATTTTATCACTATCTAAGTCTATTACTCCATAGACTACATCATTTTTAATTATTGGTACAACTAGTTCAGCTTGAGCATCCTCATCACATTGAATATGACCTGGAAACTTACTTACATCATAAACCTTTTTTGTTTCCATTAATAAAGCTGCTGTACCACAAACTCCTTCTCCAGGAGCAATTTTTATGCAAGCTGGTTTGCCTACATAAGGTCCTAAAATCAAATCTTCATCTTCATTAGTTAAATAAAACCCTGACCATATAACATTAGGAACTTTATTTTTTAAAATTTCAGAAACTTTCTGAAGCTTTTTTTCTTTTGTTTTCTCTGCCATTAAAATATCAATTAAAGAATCCAATATTTCTTCATATTTCAAATGTGCCATAAGAACCTCCTATAAACCTAGCTCATCTTGTTTTTTTCTCAACTTTGTAATTATTTGATCCTCTTCTAATTCTACCATATCGTAAGTAATTAACTCATCTTTTTTTACATCAACTTTTAATTTGGTCTTTTTAGTTATTAGGGCAATTGGCAATAATTTCCTATTTCTTTGATTAATATGACTTGTTATTTTCCCGAAAACATCTTTTCCTCCAATACCTTCTAAATACTGGCCAGCCTTCAAATCCCTTTTAGCTACAGTAATAGTATCTGAAACCTGTCCCTTCTCTGGAGCTATAGTAGGATCGTGTTCAACAATAGCCTCATAAATTGTAACAGGAGTTTCCAAACTCGTTAAATGATAAGGTCTATACAATACATAATTTGGTCCCTTCCCCATTGAAAGATAGTCCATTAAATCGTGTACCTCTTTAGTATCATGAGTTACAACAGCAAAAACACCTGGAGCTATGCCAAAACAAAAATCTACAATTCTATAATTGTTTAATATTCCCCCTTGTTCCTTTAGGGAAAATAATCTAGGAATATCCTTAATATCAGCTGTAACTCCGTGGCATCCCAATATATCTGGTGTAAATCCTAAAGCATTTGCTACAGAAGTTAGTTCCAACATAGTATTTGTTCCATCGACAAAAGCTGTTAACATCTTAGGATAAAGCCCTTTTGAAATTGCTTCCTCCCTTAAATCATCCTCTGTTGCATAATTATTCAGCGGATTATTTTTACCCTTTCCAACTGCTAATAAATTAAATCCCGCCCCTACTGCAAAGTTTGCCAGCTCCATTATTGCTCCCGGCTCATCCCCTGCAGTGCCAGTATATACAACATTGTTCTTTTTAGCGTAATCGTATATTATTGGTCCAACTACTGCATCACATTCTACATTTAGCATAATTACATTCCTGTAGTTTTCTATTGATTCCATTGCTAACTGAGCACCAAAAGGAGGATTTCCTGTAGCATCTACAACTCCTTGGATTTTATCTAGTCTATATGCCAAAGTGTAGTCATCTGTAATTACAAATTTATTTTTTGATAGGGCAAGTTCAGCTTGTTGAATAGAATTGGTTTTTATAATATCTTCTTTTTTTATACCTGCTGAATCTAAGGCATGGTAGGCCTTGTCTATTTTTTCATCAACTATTATAGACGTAGTCATTCCCTTTATTCTTGAAATTTGATTAACAAGACCAGTCCCCATTTTTCCTGCCCCTACTAATGCAATTCTTATTTGTTCTCCTCGACTAACTAATTCATCGAGTTTGTTTTTCATTCTAAACATCTTAATCTCCTTAGACAATGTCTTTAGCACAGGCATTTGCAGAAGCCCATGCCCAATGAAGATTATATCCTCCACAATCTCCATCTATATCCATTATTTCTCCAATAATATATAAATTATCCTGTATTTTCGACTTCATAGTTTTTGGTTCTATTTCCTTTGTAGAAATTCCGCCACATGTAACTTGACCATCTTTTTCAGATTTATAACCGGTAACTTTTAAACGCAAATCCTTAATAGTTTTTGAAATTTCAAATATAATTTCCTTTGATAAATTCCCAACTACTATATCGTCTAAATTCAAATATTCTATTAAAGAGCTAATAACCTTATCGTTAATTGTTCCCACTAAAGCTTGAGATAATTTCTTATAGCTATTTTTTTCAAAATTAGTTTTTAAATAATTATATAACTCATCTTCTTTTAAATATGGAAGTAAATCTACAGAAATATAAACTTCTTTATTGGCTTTTAACTTTCTTATAGCCTCACCAGATATTTGTAATATTCCCGGTCCTGATATTCCATAGTCTGTAAATAATATATCAGAAAATTGCTCCATTGTCTTTTTGTTTTTGTTTATTAAATAAATATAGCCTGGTATTTTTGTTCCATTTATCTTCTTAAATTCCTTATTTTCCAATTTTAATTGGACAATACCCGGGTGTGTAGGAACAAGGCTATGTCCTATTTTTTCTAGTAACAAATATCCATTACCATCTGAACCGGATTTGCTCATTGCTTTTCCGCCTGTAGCTACTATTATAAAATCTCCTTCAAATTCTTCATTATTATATAAGATAACCTTAGGTTTCTTTTTAAAATCTAGCATTTTTATATAACTGTTGTACTTAAACTTAACCCCAAGTTTTTCAGCTTCTAAAACCATTTGTTTCACAACAGAACTAGCCTGTAAACTCATAGGATAAATTTTTCCATTTTCCAATTCTAATTCTTTTATTCCAATATCATTAAAAAAATCAATTACTTCATCATAACCAAAGCTTTTTATTGCTGACATTACAAATTTAGGATTTTTACCATGATAGTTGCTAAATTCTATATTTCTATTTGTAAAATTACATCTTCCATTTCCTGTAGCGTAGATTTTTTTCATTGGCTTTTCATTTCTTTCAAAAACCAATACCTCGTGTCCCTTTCTTTTTAAAAGAATACTGGCCATAACTCCTGAAGCACCAGCACCTACTATTATAATTTTAGACATATTTACACCTCGTAATAAATATAATAATATATTTAAAAACATTTATTATATTTCAATTTATATACTTTTGTTTTACACTAAATAAAACTTTTTATTTTTTAATTTTTTACTACAATATACTTTAACATATTATCTACTTACTTAAAAATAGCAATATTATAAAATTCATCTTCTCTAATTCTCCCCTAACTTATACCATAGAATTTAACTTATAAGGTAGGTTAGTCATAAAGCAGACTATTTCTTGCCACTTTCTTCGTTCATGGGTAATAGATTGCATTTGACCTACCTACCATTTACTTCGTAAATTGGGTTAGGTCATAAAGCAGACTATTTCTTGCCACTTTCTTCCTTCGTCGGTAATAGATTGCATTTGACCTACCTGCCATTTACTTTGTAAATGGGGTTAGGTCATAATGTAACAATTTTGTAACTTTTTTGTAATTTATCTGTAACTACATAATTATATATTTATGCTATTATATATTCAGAAGAAAAGATATAGGTCATTTATTTTGTTCATCCTCCCAAATTATGAACCCTGCGACCTATATATAAAATAAAAAGTCCAGCTAACCACTGGACTTATTTTTTTGCTTTTATTTAAGTTGTTAAAACAAATAAAGCATTGGATTATTTATTTGCCAATGCTTTGTTTATTTCCTCTATCTCATAATAATATTCTTCTTTTCCATCTTTTTTTAGGAATCTTTCATTTCCCTTTCCTAAAAAAAGTACTATATTATCTTTATTTGCCATTTTTATTGCTTCTTTTACAGCTTGTCTTCTATCTGGAATATAGGTATATTTACCCTTATTTTTATTTATTCCTTTAATTATGGATTTTGAAATATTATCTACATTATCAAAAATTTCATCATCCTTTGTTACTATGGAAAAATCCGCATATTTTCCAGCTACTTCGCCAATTTTTTCTCTTGCTTCTATATTTCTTGCACCTTGAACTCCAAATAGAACTATTATATCCTTATTGAAATTACTTTTAGCAAACTGTAATATTTTCTCAACTGCATCTGGAGTGTGAGCAAAGTCTATTACTAAATTAAGACCCTTGTCGTTTTGAACAACTTCATACCTGCCCTCCGGTCCTTTAAACTTTCCAATACCCTTTGCTATATTTTCTAAGCTAATACCCATTTCACAAGCTACTGCCATAGCCGATAGGGCGTTATAGACATTAAATAATGCAGAAGTAGGCATTGTTATATCTATTTCTCCTTTAGGAGTGCTAAATATGAATTTAGACTCTGTTACAGA
Source organism: Miniphocaeibacter sp. (assembly GCF_049276255.1). Lineage (NCBI taxonomy): Bacteria > Bacillati > Bacillota > Tissierellia > Tissierellales > Peptoniphilaceae > Miniphocaeibacter > Miniphocaeibacter sp. Next base: position 10,737 of record NZ_JBASWB010000019.1, on the reverse strand, counting down.
CATTTCTATTTTTTTTGCCATATAGTCAGCTTCACAGTTAATTCCATATGTCTTTACACTTCTATTATCGTCTTTTAATTCTTGTGCAAGTCTTTTTCCATAACTATCATCTATATTAATAATATTTTCTTTAGATGTCATATAAAACAATTTTTTCTTTGCTTTATAATAGTCCTCCATATTATTATGAAGTTCTAAATGCTCTAAAGTTAAGTTTGTAAAAACACCGTAATCAAACTCTGTATATTTTACCCTGTCTAATTCTAAAGAGTGGGACGATACTTCCATTACACAGTTTTCCACTCCCTTATCTACAAGTTCCTTAAATATTTTTTGTAATAAATTAGACTCAGGAGTTGTTTTTCCTAATGATTTATTTCCTTCTCTTGTTTTTAATCCAATACTACCTATAGAGGCAGTGCTACTATTATTGTAATTTAAAATTTCTTCTAACATATAAGTAGCTGTAGTTTTTCCATTTGTACCTGTTATTCCTACCATGTTTAACTTCTTACTTGGCTCACCAAATAATATAGAAGATAATTCAGAAAGTGCAGTTCTTGTATTATTCATCTTAATATAAGTAATATTATTAGCATATTCTTTTAATTCTGACTGGTGAAAAATTACTCTACTACCATTATTTATTGCATCATTAATAAATTTATGACCATCTGTAACAAATCCTTTTATAGCAATAAAAGCAGTGTTTTTATCTACTTCCTTAGAATTTAAAGAAATGTACTCTATATTTATAGTTATATCACCTTTTATCTTCTCGGTTTTAACACGGCTTATTAATTCTCCTACTAACATTAATCCCCCTAGCTGGTTCTTTTTACTTTATAGCCTTCATCATAAAGTCTTTCAATTATTTTATTTATATGATCGTGACCATTAGCTTCAACTTGTACTTGTAAAACAACATCTGTTAGTCTATCTGCTGTTTTAAATTGATCATGAGATACTTCTACAACGTTAGCACTCATTTCAGCTAAAATTCTTGCTATATTTAAAAGCTCCCCAGGTCTATCTGGTAACAATACTGTAAAACCAAATAATCTACCTTTAGATACAAGACCTTTTTGAACCATAGTCGAAATAGTCACCATATCTATATTACCACCACTAATTACACATGCAACCTTTTTGTTCCAAACCTTAAGTTTTTTTGCAGCAGCAACAGACATAGCTCCTGAAGACTCAGCCATTAATTTATGGGTTTCCATTATTTCAATAAAGCTTTCCATTATTTCATAATCTGTTACAGAAATTATTTCATCAACATAATTTCTAACTAATTCATAGGTTATTTTTCCCGGCTCTTTAACAGCTACACCATCTGCTATTGTGTCTACATTGTCTAAACATATAATATGGCCATCTTCCATTGAGCAAGTCATGGACTTAGCTCCTTCTGGCTCAACTCCTATTATTTTTATATTAGGGTTAATTTGTTTGGCAGCAACTGCTACTCCAGAAATTAATCCACCGCCACCAATTGGAACAATAATTATATCTATATCAGGTTGTTCTTTAAGTATTTCTAGAGAAATTGTCCCTTGTCCTTCTATAACATCTAAATCATCAAAAGGATGTACAAATTCCAAATTCTTTTCTTTAGCAATTTCTTCTGCTTTATGAAATGCTTCATCAAAATTAGTTCCATATAATAATACATTTACACCATATTTTCTAGTTCCCTCAACTTTAATAAGGGGAGTTGTAGATGGCATTACTATAGTTGCACTTGCTCCAGCTTCTTTTGCAGAATAGGCAACTCCTTGAGCATGATTTCCAGCTGAAGCTGAAATTAGTCCCTTAGTCTTTTGCTCCTCAGTCATTTTAGAAATTTTATTATAAGCTCCTCTTATTTTAAATGCCCCTGTAACTTGTAAGTTTTCAGGTTTTAAGTAAATATGATTACCAAAAATATTTGAAAAAGCATCGCTATATATTAATCTTGTTGGATTCGTCTTATTATTTAGCCTTTCTTTAGCTCCTTTAAAATCCAATTGTTCTACCCATTTATCTAAATTTTCACAGGTCATTTCTTCCTCCAATTATCTTTTCTTAAATAATCATTATATCATTTTTCTTTACTTATTTAAACTATTTACTATAATTATATTAATTTTTTTATATTTATACTGAATAATTTTTTTATTATGGGTATTTATCAATTGTGACATAAAAGGGGTGAAAATATGACAAAATTAGAATTATTCTATAAAGACGTTTGTCCTTACTGTCAAAAGGTTTTTAGATTTATTGACAAATATGAATTAAGGGACAAAATTACTTTTACAAATATAAGTTCAAATCCTGCCGATAAGGATAGATTAATAGAAGTAGGTGGCTCTGTACAAGTACCTTGTTTATTTATAGATGACAAACCTATGTATGAATCAAGTGATATTATTGAATATTTAAAAAATAATTTTGTAAAATAATCTTTTTATAAGGAGATTAATATTGATAAAATTAGAATTATATTATAAAAGTACCTGTCCTTTTTCTAGAAAGGTTTTAAATTTTATTGAAGAAAATAATATTAAAGATAAAATTGTTTTCAAAGATATTGATTTAAATGAATACGATAGGGAAACATTAGAAAAAGTTGGTGGGAAAGTTCAAGTACCTTGTCTGTTCATAGATGGAAAACCAATGTATGAATCAGATGAAATAATTAACTTTTTAAAGGAAAATACACTTTAAAAATAGATAATGAACTTAAAATATCAATATAGAAATAGACATGGAATAAAAAACATGTCTATTTTTTTAATATTAATGAAAAAAATTATTTTTTATGTTTAAAATATTTTTTCTGGGTATATATTAAATATAAATTATAATTTTATTTATGACCTACCAACTAAAACTTAAAAATATAAATTAAACGGTGGTTTTATATGAGATGTCATATTTAATCTATTATATAATTTATATTCTATTATAAAATTATAATTAAAAAATAGATAATCTAAGGTTATTATAAATAACAAGAGATTAAGTAACAAAGAAATACAAATAAACAAGAAGGGAAATGATAATTATGATGGAGCCTAAAACAGATCGTTGGTACAGTCATACTTAAAAGAGATTCTAGCTTATTAAAGTTATAGAATCTCTTTTTTGTTTCCTAAATTTAATATTCTTATCCTTAATTTCCAAGAAATATAAGATATGATTATTTGTAAACACAACAAGCTCTAATTAGTATTTTGTAGTGAATTATTGTATCAGAAAATGCTTCTTATGTCTTTTTTTAATAAAAAATGGTATTGGAGAAGATTTTCATTTTCCTTCACCAACACCATAAATTATAGGACATAAAAAACCCTAGTAGAAAATCTACTAGGATTTAAATTAATCTAATACATATAATTTTACTGTTTTTCTACCCCATTCATAACATCTACTAACTGAATCAAAGTGAACATCAATTTTATTTCCTTTTATTGCTCCACCTGTATCTCCAGCTACAGCGTATCCATATCCTTCAACATAAACCTTAGTACCTAAAGGAATTACATTTCTATCAACTGCTATTACATTAGGATTTTGACTTAAATCAATTCCTGATGCAGTCTTATTTGATAGGCCAGCTTCATTTCTACTATAAGCTGTTGCTGTAACAGTCATAACTTTTGAGTAAGAAAAATCTTGACTATCGCCATTTACACTTGATTCTTGTTTTGGTGTTTCTTTTGGAGTTTCCTTAGCTATTTCTGAATCTGAAAGGTATTTTGCACTTACATATGCTGTTTTGCCATTGTAGTCAAATTTTAACCATCCATCTTCCTCAACGCCTGTTACCTTATCTCCTTTTGAGAAAGTACCAAGTATTGAATGACTTGTTCCTGCTCCTGTTCTAATATTTAAACTTTGTGTTACCCAAGCAGTTCTTTCAGTTCCTTGAGCTATATTATAAACAACTTTTCCACTAGCATCTTTTATGCCTAATTCTAGTTGATTATTGTTTAATAAAGTTCTTATAAACTGTTTCATATATGAATAAGAAACTGTTTCTGTAGAAACTGCATAAAGATTGTCTATTCCTTCTATATTTGCAACTTTTTCACTTACAGTAGAATTATCAACTAATACTACTGGAGCTTCTAAACTTGAAGCAAGTGATGATGCTAAAATTGAATCTTTATAATTTTCTCCATTAGCTAATACCAATGTATTAAATGAACCATATCTTTCACTTATTTTTAAAGAAGTTTCATGTCTGTTAGAACCTGCTAATGTATTGTTTTTTATTTCCTTAACATTTTTATCTGCAATGTTATAAATTTCTTCCTTAATATTTTGTGGTAATGAACCTTCTCCACCAACAAAATATATATTAGAATCTTTATTTTCTTTAATATAGTCTTTTGTAACTTCAGGAACAAGCTTAGCATCTACTAAAAGAATAGTCATGTCATTTTTAACTGCTAATGAAGTTGCTGCTAAAGAATCTGCTAAAGCATTTCCATTAGTAATTATTATGTCCCTTTTACCTTCTAACTTATCTGCTATTTTAACAGCTGTTTCATATCTGTCAGCTCCATAAATCCTACCTTTGTAGTTTTCTAATTCAGACACTACAGACTCAGGAATAATTTCCTGTCCACCAATAGCATAAACATTTTTAGCTTCCTTTACTATTGATAAGGAACTTTCAGATAATTTTCCTTCTTCTAAAAATACTATTGCCCCATTATTTTCCCCTGATAAAACTCCTCCTGGAATTCCATCAATTAATTCTTCTGAACTTAATATATAAACATTTTCTGCTTTTTTTCCATTAAATCTAGCTACCTGATTAACTGTACTTGATAAGCTACTATTGTTAATATTTACTGCATTAAAACCTTCATTTGCTAAACTAGGAGTTAATGAAGAAAATATTACAGAGCCTATAACTAATCCGGAAACTAACTTCTTTTTAATACTCAAAATATTTCTCCTTAATTTTATTACAAATTTTGTAACCTTTTTGTAACTATTTCTGTTACGCTAATTATTTTAGCCCATAGAAAAAATAGTGTCAATTCAAAGTTGAATATTTTTGAGTTTTTTGTTTAAAAATGCTGATTTTTAACAGATAAATTAAATTTATTTAAATTTTGTAACTTTTTTGTAACCTATTGCCTCTTTAAATCTGTATTTTTCAATGATTAGAAATCCCTATAAAAAACATATAAATTTCCCAAATGATTTAAGGCTTTTTGTTACTTTTTTGTAATATTTCGGGTTTTTAACTCTTTATTTAGGTCATAAACGTATCTATTTAATACTTTTTCCAAATTTAAAAATAGGACACTTGAAATAATTGTCGATAAATTATCCATTTTATTCTCTTGGTAGATTCTTACATCTGTAGTATTTTCATCTATTTTTTTTAACTCTACTTCAAATTTTCCATCAATTAATTTGTTCTTAAATTTCAATTTAAATATTTCATTTTCTATTTTCTCTTCTATAATATAATGTGTTTTTAAATCATTAATATTAATTTCTTCAAATTCCTCATTATTGATTTTTTTAAAACTTTTAATATCATTTCTCCAAATAACATCTTCCCTATTTGTAATTATTTCCCATACATCTTCTATTGGATATTTAAATTTTGAATGTACCTGAGCTTTTTTAATCATATTTTTCTCCCAATAATTCTATTTTTTTCAAAAGTAAATTATCAATATTCTCTAAATAATCTTTCATATTCATATAGTTTCTATGATTTAAAATCATATTATTTCCCTTTATAAATTTCGAACTTGCTCCCATACCAATACCTATAATATTTTCAGCTTCCTCCATCATAGTAATATTATAAATACATTCCTTTCCCTGTTTTGAAAATCCAATATTTTCCATATTCCCTAAAATCTGTTTTTGTCTATATAAATAATATGGTATAAAATCATTTTGACTAGCAAAGTCCACTACCATATCCATCATATTTAGAACATTATTCTTTTCATCTTCTAAATTTAAAGACCTTTCACTTATTTTAGAACCTTTTTTCACTGCTAAAGTATGAATAGTTAAATTTTCTGGAGATAAGTCCTTAACTATTTTTAAAGTATTTTCTAAATCAGTTAAATTTTCCCTTGGTAATCCTATAATTAAGTCCATATTAATAGAGCTAAATTTCAATTCCTTTGCCTCATAATACCTTTTTATTAATTCCTCGTTATTCTGCTTACGGCCAATTAAGTTTAAAGTATCGGATTTAAAAGTCTGGGGATTTAAAGAAATTCTACTTATCTTCTGCTCCTTTAGTAATCTTAATTTTTCATAGGATAGGGTATCCTCTCTACCAGCCTCAACTGTAAATTCAGTGGCATTTTCAAAGTTTTCATTTATATATGTTAAAAGATATTTTAAACTGTCCTCATTTAAAGTTGTTGGTGTTCCTCCTCCTATATATATAGTAGAAAGATTATAGCCACTTAAATACTTTTTAAGACTATTTAATTCATGTATTATTGTTTCTATATATATAGGAACTAAATTTTTATGTTTTTCAATTTTTAAAGTAGAAAAACTACAATAATCACATCTAGTTGGACAAAATGGAATATTTATATAAAGACTATAACTATTCTTTTTTAATCTGTTAATATAATTATCTTGAATTGTAGAAATAGAAGTAATTAAATTTACCTTATTTTCCTTTAAAAGCATTTTATCCCTTAGAATTTTTCTTGCACCTTCTATTCCAAACTGATTTATTAAACTATGTGCAACCTTTACTGGCCTAATACCTGTTAAAACACCCCAGTCACTTGAAATATTAAACTCCTCTTTAAAAAACTTTAATACTTCTGCCTTTATAAGCATTTTTTCTTTAAAATATTCATCAACTAGGATTTTAGTATTGGTAATTTTTTTATTATATTTAATTTCCTTATTTAAATAATATTTAACTTCTAAATCTTCGTGGATTTTAATAATTAAAATATCGTCTAAACTTTTATAATCATCAACAAATTCAATGTTTTCCTTTCCAATTAAGGAGCGTATTAATTCAAATACTTCATATTTATAATTTAAATCATTTAAATATATTTTCATTTATTCCTCTTTATTTCAATAATTAAGTAAAAATAATTATATCATAGTTAAATTGTATTGCCTCTATTCTTATAATATACTATTTATGAAAGGTAGTGGTTAAATGTCTAATAATTATTCTAATTACGAAGAAGAATTACTAAATTTATTACAAAAAGCAGTACGTATAAAAAGTATAAATCCTCCAGGAAATGAATTGGAGATGTGCAATTTAGTTTATGATTATATGACAAAATTAGATATTGAAACTTATAAAATTGAAGTGGAAGAAAATAGGTACGATATAATATCTATTTTAAGAAGTAATACAAATAATCCAGGAATTATTTTTACCGGTCATATGGATGTTGTACCTGTTAGTGAAGACGAATCTACTAGATGGGAAGTGGCACCTTTTTCCGGAATAATAAAAGATGGTTTTCTGTATGGTCGTGGAGCTTCAGACATGAAGTCCGGTCTTTGTTCAATTATGGTTGCAATGAGATATATAAAGGAAAACAACCTTCCTATTAATAGGGATATAGCCCTAGTTGCTACAGTTGACGAAGAAGATAGTATGAAGGGTTCAAAAGCATTAGTTGGTCATAAATTACTGGAAAACTTTAGGGAAGTTGTCGTTTGTGAACCAACGAATATGGAAATCTGTAATGTTGGTAGAGGAAGAACCTACGGTGTTATTGATATAAAAGGTAAAACTGGCCATGGTTCTCAATTAAGTGTAGATAAAAATGCTATACTTATAGCTAATAAAATAATCAATAAAATGGGCGAAACTGATTTATCCGATAAAGCTCATAAGACCTATGGTTCAAGTTTCTGGCAGCCATTAGCAATTCATGCCTCAGTTGACCCATGGGTTGTACCGGATGATTGTGAGTTAAAAATCGATGCTCGTCTTGTACCAAATCATTTTTCCGACGATATTTGGCATAGAATCGATAAAATACTTACAGAAGTAAAAGCAGAAGTTCCTAGTATGCAGGCAATTGTCACTATATTAGATAGAAGAGAACCTTGGATTACCGATGAAAATACAGAGCTTATGCAAAATATAAAAAATATATACCAAAGTTTAGATTATGAATATATTACCCAGGACTTTAAAGGAACAACTGATGGTACCATACTTAGAAAAGACGGACGAGATGTTGTAATAGTTGGACCGGGTTTACTTGCCGGCGTTCACAAAGAAAATGAAAAGGTGTTAATAAAGAATCTTTTTAGAGCTTTAAGGCTTTATTCTGAACTTATGCAAAAATAATATAGAAATTTTAATTTCTATTATTTCATATTCTAAAATCCTAAATAACAAAACCTCTTGATTAATTTCTATTGATATGCTCCCCACTATAGTTACACATTTTTATTATTTCATGTGTCTACTATATGGGGAGCATATCATTATCTTATCATAGAAGGCTTTATTTACAGACTTTTTTAACAGGCTCTAGCCACATTTTACTAACCTTGTCTCCATATTTAATAGCTTTTGTTCATATTTTCATCCATTCTATAGATTTTTTCTTTTTATTTACCTGTGCTTCTATATTCTCCTGCCGTTCCTTTAACATCTTTTTTTGGATTAAATATATCATCTACTCTATTTAAGTACCTTATAGCCTTATTCTGTAATTTATTTTCGTTCTCATATTTCATTAAATCATTTTTATTTATTCTAGAAACCTTATTACTTTTATTGTTTTTAGATTTCATTTTAGAGGGGCTCCCTTGTTGTTTTATGAGACCTTCTTTTCCTGATTTTCTAAATTTAGATACCCATCCAGCTATTATAGATGGATTTGGTATTGCGAAATTGGTTGCTAGTTCATGATAAGAGATCTCTGTTGTTAGGTAAGACTTTATCATATTTAATTTGAAATCTAAAGTATATTTATTATTGTTTTTTCTCCTTATTAATAGACTTTCTTCGCCAAATTCTATATATTTTTTAACCCAGTCACGAACTGTTCCTTTATCGGGAATACTATATTTTTTAGCTAAATATTTGTATCCTCCTAAACCTTGTAAATATTCCTCTACTACTTTTAGTTTAAATTCAAAACTATATTTTGCCATTGAAAAACCGACCTCCTAATTGTTAGATTTTTGGTTTAATTTTTGGGGTCGGTATACAACTAACTGGTTACGATTCAATTTTATCTATAATATAACTTAAGCTTTTTAATATATAGTATATCCAAATTGTTGATATGATATTGGTAAAAGAACTAATCAACAACAATTTTATTCCTTTTATTACTTGTTCTGAATAAGTAGGATCAAAAATAACATATCCCCATGTTCTAACGAAAAAATACACAATATATATTAAAATACATAAACCTATTAGAATCGTTGCTTTTGATAAAATTATTAATTTTTTACTTAAGTTCATTTTAAAAGCTCCTTTTAATAAACATTTATTTGGGTAGAGTAAGTTTTAACAACAGTTACATAACCCAAATCAACAGAATATCCTATTATGTCTCCACCAATAGAAAAGCTACCACCATTAATATAGAATTGTCCAGTTACACTAAATCTAGCTGAAGTATTTCCTGTTCTATTTATATTAACGTCTGAACCTTGGAAATTTTTATAGTAGTCATTTGTAGTTACATATGGTTTCCCCCAACTTTCAACATTACTAACACGACCTGTTCTTCTATTAACAACGCATCGAATCTCTGTATAAAAAGTAACTCCTATATTTCCAGAATTTGTCTTTATGGTTTCTTTAGCTTTACCAGACACTATTCTATAAGCAATGTATTCATCACCTATCCTAGGACTAATTCTATTTGCAATAAAATCTTTTTCCTTTTGCAGTTCATATTCATAACTTGTATTATTAGCTAATGCTTGGGAATAAGCATATCTTTCAATAGAATTTTCTAGTAAATCTAATATAGAATCTAAAGAAAGTTCCGAGTTTTTTTGGATATCTTCACTAGCTGTGAAAACTACGTTTTTTTCAATTAATATTAATGAAAAAATCACAGCTATGAGTATAAAACTAAATGTTAAATTTCTATTTTTTATTTTCATGAAAAACTACTTTTACTTAAAATAATTATTAGTTTTTTTATAAAGTCTTATATTTTTTGCACCAAACTTACTCGAATACTATAAATTTTATTAAACATTATATTAATGAATAATTTAATTTTTCATTGGATTCACCTCAAAATATAATACTTGCTACAATAGTTATACTAATTATATGTATATGATGTTATACATATTAATTACCCATAGTTTTATAAATAAAGCAAGCTCATATTTTCTTTTTTCCGTTTCAGTTGCTATTCTAGCATCTGGATAGGCTACACTAAATAGGACAGTTTCATACCAAACATGATAGAATCTAAATAATAAAAACAAGGATTGAAATAATGAAAAAGTTTAATACTTCCTCTATTGAATATAAAAGACTAAAAAGATATTGGAAACTCATTCAAAAGGATTCTTCTAAACTAGATATAATCCACTTTGATAAATGGACACATTTCCATAGGTGGAAAAGTGCTTCTGATGTGGTAAATGAAACTGTATCTGTTAACAACACTTTACAGAAAACATATGAGGTTTATCAAATTCTTTTATCTGATATTAGATGTAAAAATTCTAAAGGATTGAAGGAACATTTAGTTTTAT
>NZ_JBASWB010000018.1:0-1774 GCF_049276255.1 Miniphocaeibacter sp. | reverse complement strand
CTTTAAACTAAAAGCTGGAGAGCATAAAGTTCTTAAAGATTTATACTATGGAGACTACAAGGTAGAAGAAATAGTACCAGCAGGATTTACAGCAAGTTACAGTCCAGAAGGTGGAGAAGTTAGCTTAACTGATAAAGCAAAATCAGCAGAAGTAGTAGTAACCAATACACCTATCAATAAGACTGTAGATGTAAAAGCTACTAAGATCTGGACTGGTGGTTTAATCAAAGACTACCAACAAGTAGAATTAGTATTACTCCAAGATGGTAAAGAAATAGAAGCCAAAGCAACAGTAACACCAGATGGAGTAGGAAAATACAACTACACTTGGAAGGATCTTCAAAAATATAGAGATGACTCTACAGAATATGAATATAGTATAAAAGAAGTAAAAGTACCAGAGTATTATCAATCAACAATAACAGGTACTATGGAAGATGGCTTTACAGTAACCAATAAATATACTGCAGCAAAAGATGGCCAGCTTACAGTAAAAAAGAAATTTGATACAGGCTTTAACAAATTAAGAAGTAATCAAAAGCCAATTGAATTTGAATTTAAGGTAACAGGACCTGAAAGTGAAGCAGGAAAATTTGAAGAGACCTTTACATTAAAGGCTGGAGAATCTAAAACATTAGAAGGATTATACTATGGCGAATACAAGGTTGAAGAAATAGACTCTAAAAACTTTGTAGCAAGTTACAATCCAGGACAGAAAGTAAGCTTGTCCGATAAAGTAAAAGAAGCAACAGTAATTGTAACGAATAAACCAAAAGACGACGATAAAACTGTAGATGTTGAAGCTAAGAAGATTTGGCGAGACGGTTTACTAAATGACTATGAGGCAGTAGACTTAGTACTACTAAGAGACGGTGAAGCAACTAATATTGAACCTACAAGTATAACACCTGACAAACCGGGTGAAAAGGAATACACTTATATTTGGAAAGGTTTAACGAAGTATGGCGAAGATGGACATGAATACACCTATGGAGTAAAGGAAGTAGAAGTTCCTGAATACTATGAATCCAGTGTAGATGGTTTAGATGTCTATAACGACTATGTAGCTGAAAAAGATGGAAAGCTTACAATAAAAAAAGAATTTGATAAGAAAACTCCAAATACAGCTAAAAACAAAAATTTAGAATTTAAATTTACAATTAAAGGTCCACTTAAAGGTAATGGAGAAAGTGTATTAGAAGGAATTGAAGGATTAACAAAAGAAGGCGATAATTATACCTTCAAACTTAAAGCAGGAGAATCTTTAACTCTTAAAAATCTATACTATGCAGATTATAGAGTAGAGGAAATTGAAACTCATGGATTTAAACCAACATATTCCCTTAAGGATGGAAAAGTAACTATATCTCAAGAGAATATAGATGGTAAAATTATCGTAACTAATAACTATGAAAAACCACAACCACAACCAGATCCAGGTAGACCAACACCAACAATTAAGGAAATAACCCTAGTAGGTGGTAGAGCTACTTTAACTGAAAGAGTAGAAAGTCAATTAATGGACTTTGTACAATACAGATTATCTGGTAAGGACCGTTACGGTACATCAGCAGATGTAGCAAAAGAATATAGTAAATCCAATATAGTATTACTAGCAAGTGGAGAAAAATATACAGATGAATTAACTGCAACAGTACTTGCAAATAAACTAGGTGCACCAATAATGTTAACAAGAAAAGATGCTATTCCAGCAGAAGTAAAAGCTGAAATTAACAGACTTGGAGCGACTAAGGTAATATTAATAGGTGGAAAT
>NZ_JBASWB010000017.1:0-2539 GCF_049276255.1 Miniphocaeibacter sp. | reverse complement strand
ATACTATGGACTGTAATTTTAGCAATGGAAGGATTGAAGGTATTAATAATAAGATTAAGTTAATTAAAAGAGTTTCTTATGGTTATCGTAGTTTTGATAATTTCAGATTAAGGATTATGTTATGTTTTCATAAGTTTAAGTTTAAAGGTTTTGAAAATGAAATAGCGGCTCAAGCTTCTTAGCTTGAACCGCAAATATTATTATTTTCTTCATCAACACTATTTGACAAAGAGCCTTTTATATGTCTTACTTAATAAAATATATTCTTGTTAATCCCTTGTTTTTGTTCTATTTAAGATTATAGTTCTATATTTTTTTAAGGTTATATAATAGAGAATAATATAAAAAACTATATAGACTAACGTAGCAATAATAATATACCTTTTCAATTCATTATTAGATGAAATATTTATATACGTTATAATATTAGATAGTATTTTACTGGAAAATATAAAATGTATAACGGAAATTACCAAGGGTAAAAAGAAAAATATATTAATTTGCCTATTCATAGTTTTTACTATTTCTTTTTCATTAAGACCAATTTTAAAAAGTTTTTTAAATTGTCCTACATCCTTATAACCTTCCACTATTTGTTTATAGTATAAAATTACAAAGAAATTAAGGGCAAGTAAAATAGTTAGGTAAATACTTGCAAATATATAGGAACCTCTAGTAATAATATTTTCATCCATAAACTTTGGATTAAAATGATAAGTAAAATGATATGATAAGTTTTCATCGTATAACTCTGTGCCATTTGTACTTACACTTTTCATAAAGTTATAAATTTTGTTTTCATCGCCTTTGAATTTATAGATTAAATATTTACTAGCAGAATCAATAGGACTATAGACTTTCTCCCCTGTATCACTTATATAGTTTCCTTCTTCATCAATATCTACGACATTTTCTGGAATTTTATAGTACTTTCCTACAAATTCTTCATATAGTTTATCGGGAATAAGCAGTAAATATGAATTTCTAAAAGATTCTAAAATCTCATTGTCATCACTACTTTCAATGGCTTTAACTTTTAATTTTTTCTCAAATAAAGTAATAGTAGGTAAAATTTCATTTTCCATTTCTTCCTTTGATTCTAAAATATTTCCAAAAATTATAGTTTCATTATCCTTTAATTTAACATTTTCTTTAAATGCCCTATTATACTCTGAAACTTTTATTAGAGATAAAAATCTAAAGTTGCCTTTATTATTCTTAAACATTTCTATATTGTTTTTTTCTGTTACTTTTATTCCGCCTAAAATTCCAACTCTATAGCTATTATCTACTTCAAATCCTTCCTCTTCTACTACCTTAGAAACAAAGGAATCTATCTTTTTTATATAATTTTCACCAAATACTTCTACATATAAATCTGCCTGTTTTTCTTCTTTAGTAAAGCCATAATAGGATACCAGGGACAAGAATATAAACAATAATAGCATAAGTCCTAGTATTGTTATTGTTCCTAGCGATATGGCATTTTCCCTTAGTCTATAGGATAGGTTGGATATAGCAATAAAATTATTTTTTCTTTTATAAATTCCTTTAAACTTTTTTATAAATTCTATAATTACAGTAGTAAAGCCTTGAAAGAGTAAATATGTTCCAAGTATAATTAAAAATATTACAAAGGCCAATTTAGGTAGTTCTATATATTGGTCTTGTGTATATAGGCTGGAAAATGAATACTTTGAAGCAAAAAAGTACCCTAATCCAATAAGGAAAATACCTAGTACAGAAAATACTATATTAAAAATAAGTCCTTTATTTTCCGACCTTTTTCCATATATTAATTCCAGTGTTTTTTTGCCACTTAAGTAAATTGTACTCCATAAGGAGGATGTTAAGGTAATTACTATAAATAGGATTAATGTATAAATAATTGCCCTTGGACTAATGTAGGATATAATTATTTTATCTAAATTAAAAACCTTACTCATTGTTAAAAAATTAAATCTATCTAAAACAATTCCCGTTAATATACCAATAAAAATAGCCGTTAAATTTAATAAAAATATTTCAAGAACTACTAATTTATTAATATGCCTTTTGTCCATTCCTAAAACATTATAGATTCCATAATCCATTGAACGCTTTCTGTTAAGGAAATTAACTGAGTATAAATTAAAAATAACCGACATTCCACCTACTATAATTGTAGTCTTAAATAATAAGTTCCTTAGACTTATATATGTATATCCAAGTTCTGATACTCTAGCCTCCCTTTCATTTTCAAAGCTATATCCTCCTTGTTCATTCGTAATACTTGTTATTCTTTCATACTCTTTTATTTCTCCATCTAGGCTAGGGTTAAGGGAAAAGTTAATTATTAGAAAAAAGATAACTACAGAAATTATTAAAGTAATAAAATACGGTAAATATATTTCCTTATTCCTTTTTAAATTATCCTTAGCTAACTTAAATAACAGTTTCATTTACTCTTCCTTTTCATTCATAACAGTTAAGGTATAGGATATTAATTCATAAAAGTCCTCGTTACTTCTACTTCCCTTAAATAGTTGATTATATATTA
>NZ_JBASWB010000016.1:0-63282 GCF_049276255.1 Miniphocaeibacter sp. | reverse complement strand
CAAAAGAAAAGAGCCACTAGGCCCTTTACTTTTAAGGTGTTTTATTTTTTATTTGCAGGGTGAAGCTTGATAAAGTATTTTGTGCTAATAAAGTCATTCATCTCACTTCGGGAATAAATTAAAACTTGATCTTCATCTTCATTCATAGGTGCAAGTACTAAGTCCGCTCCAAAGTATCCAACAAACATAAAAAATCTCTCTTTATCTCTTATTTTAAAAATATCGCCTTTTATCATTGTTCTTTCCCCTTTCAAAGTGTGTTTTTTATTACATACATATATCACTCAGAAAGGAATAAATAGCAAGTGTTATTTTAAAATCTATACATTTATTTTCCTATTCCCTTAAAGTTATAATTTCCTTTTCTAACTTCTTCAATTTCTCTATCTCTTGCTTTTTTATAGTTTTTATCCTTGCTTTCTTCTTCCTTGCATTCCATGCAGATGCAGTCCTCATTAAACATAGACATTATCCTTCCGCTTTTTAAATCCTTCCCACACCTATCACAATATTTCTGACTAAAGAACTTATCCAATTTTTCCACTTCCTTTGATATTTTTTGTAGGGTAATTGTACCAAGACCTTTATTTAAAGGCCTTACAGGGCAAGCAGTGGCCTTAGTTTTTGCTTATTTTAAGTGCTTCTTCAATATATTTTAAATTAAAAGCAAATTCTTTATAACCTTCCTTAACAGCTGCTAGATAGGAATTACTTGGTAAATTTAAGTTGATTCTATCTTTAATTTTATCTGTCATAATATAAACCATGGCTGTTATTGTTTCACCTGTATCCAGTTCAACCTCTATATCTTCTTTATAGTAGAAGCTTGGGTAACCTTCATACCTGTCTAGATTTCTTTCATCTTTAGCTTGAATGCTCCAAATTACTACTGGTACTTCAGAAGCAGTTTTAGCTTCTATAGTTAGATAAGCATTGTTTTCTGCACCCCTAAATAATAATTGGTAATCTTTAAGTTTTCCCTTTCCATAGACATTGGCAGTGGGGCACCTGTATTTCATTTGTCCTATATTAAGATTTGAACCATAAGCTGCATATAAGCTTTTACCCATTCTTTATCATCCTTTCATTGGCCACAGTTTTGCCTGTGTTGGCTTTTTATTTCAAGTTGGTACATTTATACCCTTCTACCAGCTTAAGAGGGGTTGCCCCCTCTGTGACCCTAAGCTAGTTCTTGAAATCTCCAAGCCGCACTTCCTTCTAGGTGCTTTACTAGATGTTCCCTAGGGTTTTTAAAGTCCTCTCCAATAAAGCCTATTCTGTTAAGCCAGGTTCTCATTGCAAACTTTGGGTTTTCAATTTGTGGCTTTTTAGTGCTGGCACTCTTTTGGGTCAGGGCTTGGTTGTTCATAGCCAGGCTCAAAAGGATGTAGGTTCTTATTTTTCCTGCGTGAAGTGTTCCATTAAAGCCTCTAAGTTCTACTGTTCCAACTCCGTTGAAAAAGCTGTGTAGGTTTAGGAAGTGGTAGCGGCTGTCATGGTAATGTCTGTTTCTTCCTTGATAGTAGCCTTGGTACCAGATATCTTCAATTTCTTCAAAGGTAGTTGGTTTTTTCTTTTTCATTCTTTCCACTAGGTTTTTATCTAAAGCTTTACAATATCTTATCCTATTTGCCTCTATCTGAAGGCTGTTGTAAAGCAGATCGTTTCTTGAGTATATGATGTTTATAAAATTTCTAAGGCTTCTTGGTGTATGGTCAGAGCCGTTTAGGTGAATGTGTATTCCTGCCGAGTTATTTATAAATCCTCCGGCTTTCCTTACCTTTCTTACCAGTTCTTGTAGGCAGTCGATGTCTTTTTCGTAGCTTAGGATTGGACTAACTATTTCTACGCTGTATTCTTTTCCCGCTGAAGTCTTTCTGCCATTTACTTTTCTTTGACATCTTAGGCTGCCATCATATACTACTGTCCAAATTCTTCCGTCTGGTGCTTTTACTTGGTAGTTTTGTCCGCTTAGGTATTCTAGCTTTCCATTTAAATGCTCTTTAATAACCTCGGCAGTTTTCTTTCTTGTTATTCCTGTAAGTTCAATTTCAATTCCAAAGTTCTTTGTAAGCATTGCTTTCATCACCTTTCTGTGTATTTTTGTTACATACATATATCACTCAGAAAGGGATTAATAGCAAGCAGTATTTTTAAAATAAACACAGTATTTTAAACTATTTCAACATATTCAGATATAATAGCTAGGGCTTGAATATATGATTTGGAATTTCTTATTCTTTCTATCATTTCTTCTGCTTCTTTATTAAGTTCAGCCTTCTTTAGGGTTCTTGAAGCTATAGCCATAAGATTAAAAATATTTCCATCTTCACCTATTAATTTGCATTTAGGCTTATTCATGGCTTTCACCTATATTTCTAAAAGCAGAGTTTCCACTAAGGTTTTCTAATAGTTCTTTTCTAGCTTCCTTATACTCATCACCAATCATTCCAAGTCTCATAAGCCAGGTTCTAAAAGCATATTTTTCATTATCTGTTTCAGTTGGTTTTGATGATGCATACTTTAATTCCTTTGATTTTTCGTTTAGTAGGCCAAAGAATAGGGTGGCAGCTCTAACTAAATCTGTATTTATTATAAAAATAATATTTTCAGCATCTATTTTAATATTTTGACTTATAAGATTATCTTTAAATTCCTCTATGTTTTCAGCTGCATTTAATTTTTCAACTGTTTCTTTTTCTACTAAGTTTTTATCCAGCTGAAATGATTGTTTAATAAGAGTCTGTTTGCTATGAATCATGTTAATTAAAGTTTTTAAGGTATTCTCATTATGACCTTCCAAAGGAATGGCTACTTCAACAGTAGTAATTTCTTCTTGGGCTGAATTCAATATTTCCTCAAGTTTCAATTCATCACCTGCCTTATTTAGGATTTTTCCTTCTCTGTCTACTATAAACTCTCCAACCCTGTAATTAAAGCTTGGTACGCCTAGGTATTTTGGTTTTACCCCTAGATGTTCAGCCAGAATTTCAACTAATTTTTTTCTATCCATTCTAATCCCTCCAAATAATGTAGTTGTACTATATATCACTCAGAGGGGTGTAAATAGCAAGTTATATTTAAATATTGGTGGAGGTATTGTTCAAAGAACTTATTTAAAGAGGACACAGGGAAAACAGTGGCCTCATAAAATAGTTATTCTATTGAAATATCAGCATATTTAACTTTTTCTCCATCTCTAATCAAGTAAACATCATCACTTGTACCAACCTGCTCAATATATCTTTTGACAATTACATCTGTATATTTTTCATCAAGCTCTATTGTATGGCAAATCCTATCTGTTTGCTCACAGGCAATAAGTGTAGATCCAGAACCACCAAAGGGGTCAAGGACAATACAATTAGTTAAACTAGAATTTAAAATAGGATAGGCCACAAGGGCCACTGGTTTCATAGTTGGATGATCCTTGTTTCTTTTTGGTTTTTCAAATTCCCAGATAGTAGTTTGCTTTCTATCGGAATACCACAAATGTTTGCCTTTCTTTTTCCAACCAAAGAGAATAGGCTCATGTTGCCATTGGTAAGGAGAACGTCCTAAAACTAATGATTGCTTTTTCCATATACAAGTTCCAGAAAGGTAAAAACCAGCATTAGAGAATGCCTTTCTAAAATTTAAGCCTTCAGTATCTGCATGGAAGACATAGATAGAAGCATCCTTGGCCATAACAGACTCCATTCCTTGAAATGAAGAGAGGAGGAAGTTATAAAAGGCTTCATTTTCCATATTGTCATTTTTAATCTTTCCTGCAGTTCCTTCGTAGTTAACATTGTAAGGTGGGTCTGTAACAGTTAAGTTGGCAAACTTTCCATCCATTAATTTTTTATAAGTCTCTATTTTAGTTGAATCACCGCATATAAGTCTATGTCTACCTAAAAGCCACAAGTCTCCAAACTTTGAAATAGCAGGTTTTTTAAGTTCTTCATCTACATCAAAATCATCTTCTTTGATATTATCTTTTAAGGAGTCTTTAAAAAGTTCATCAAGTTCAGCGGGGTCAAAGCCAGTAAGAGAGACATCAAAATCTGTCCCTTGTAAATCAGCAATTAATAGCATTAATTTATCCTTATCCCAATCACCACTAACCTTATTAAGGGCAATATTTAATGCCTTTTCGTTTTCTATATCCATATCCACTACTACACAGTCAATTTCATTTTTGCCCATTTCTACTAAAACTTTGTATCTTTGATGGCCACCAATAATATGACCTGTCCTTTTATTCCAAAGAACAGGCTCAACATAGCCAAAGGTTAGAATGGAGCTTTTTAGCTTTTCATACTCAGGATCTCCAGGTTTTAAATCTTTCCTTGGATTATAGGGAGCAGGATTTAATTTATCTATTTTAATTTTCTCTATCTGCATATTTTTCCACCGCCTTTTTAAATTCATTATATTTATCTACATTCTCCCAAGGAAGAAGGGGAGAGTTGAAGTGACCATAGGTTGCAGTATCAGAATAATGTATATCCCTAAGTCTAAGGTTTTCAATAATGGCAGCAGGCTTTAAATTAAATACATCTTTACAAGCCCTGGTCAATATTTCATCTGAAACTTTACCAGTCCCAAATGTATTAATAGAAAATGCTATAGGATTTGCCTTACCAATGGCATAAGAAAGAGCGACTTCACACTTATCTGCGAAATCGCTCCATATTATATGTTTAGCTATATATCTGGCCATATAGGCTCCACTCCTATCAACCTTAGTTGGGTCTTTTCCAGAGAGAGCACCGCCACCATGGGAGGTAAGTCCTCCGTAGGTATCAACCATTAGCTTTCTTCCTGTTAAACCCGTATCAGCAGTAGGCCCACCAATAACAAATCTGCCAGAAGGATTTATAAGAATTTCTGTATCTCCATCAAAAGGAAAATCTTCAAAAGCAGGGTAGAGTATATGATATAAAATTTCCTTTTTTAACTCCTCATAAGATTTATCTTTATGGTGATGAATAGAAACAACTATAGTTTCTATCCTTGCTGGTTTTTCCTTTTCATACTCAATAGTAACCTGGGCCTTGCCATCAGGGAGGATCCCCTTTATTAGTTTATCTTTCCTTGCCTTATCAAGTCTTTTCACAATTCTATGAGATAGAAGAAGGGGGAGAGGAAGCATTTCTTTAGTTTCATTTGTTGCATAGCCATACATAGTGCCTTGGTCGCCTGCACCAATTAAGCTATAAGGATCATTTTCTCCACTTCTTATTTCAAGGGACTGATTAACCCCAGATGCAATATCTGAAGACTGAGTATTTAGAAATACATAGATTGAAAACTTTCTAGGGTTATATCCTACTTCCCTCAAAGTCCTTTTAACAATGTACTTAATATCCAGCTTTTCGCTACAGGTGATTTCGCCCGCCACGATTATCTTTCCCTTAGTTGCCATTACTTCACAGGCCACCCTAGAAGCTTTATCTTTTCTAAAGGCTGCATCTAAAATATTATCGGAAATTAAATCACATAGTTTATCAGGGTGACCAATACATACACTTTCAGCAGTTAGTAATTTTTTCATTTCTACCTCCAATTATTTATTATTCCTAGCAGTAAGTAATCTTTCCATCACATTATCTTGGGGATTGGATCCACTATATTCTGCTGCAGAGTTTTCTTTAACAATTTGAAATATTTCAAGCCATAATCTGTTAGTCTGGGTCATATAGTTTTGACCCATGGCAACATAGGGACTTTGCATAGCATTTCCTGTAGTAGGGTGTTTTGCTAGAAAGCCAAATTCTGTTACAGCTTCTTCGCATTGAATCCACCTTGCCACACTCATAGCATACCTTTCTAAAAGTTGAGGGGAGACTAGGGAAGAACAACCTCTTTCATGGAGCCATTGCCAAGTTTCCCTAAAAACTTCACCTGCTAATAAGGTTTTACCATCCTTTTGAACAGCCTCCAGCATCTTATTTGGCTCTGGCATTTCTTGGCCTTGGAGGTCTGCTGCATTTTTAAATTCCATAACTGTTAAAGTTCTACCACCAGGGTTTCCTTCGGCTATTTTATCTGCTAGTGGTTTCTTTTTAGCCCCTGCTCCAATACGAGCACCACCTCTATTAGTACCATCTTTCGCCATATATTAAAACACCTCACTTTTGCATTGCCCTATTACCCCCTTTGAAACTGCATTTTTTCACACGGGACTCCCCGCCGCTGTCCGAGATTGAAAGTTCTAGGGATTTGACCTCCCCCACCGGTCACCACTGAGGACTGTTATACGAGAGTGACAGGATTTACATAAAGACATCAAGTTATCATATTCATTTCCACCACCCTTAGATAGGGGAAGTATATGATGAACCTCTTCAGCAGTAGTTAACCTTCCATGCTTCTCACATTCTTCGCAGAGAGGATGGGCTTTGATGTATCTGTCCCTGATTCGTTTCCAAGACCGTCCATACCTTTTGTTAGACTCAGGATCTCTTTGGTGCTTGTTGTAGCTTTTGTTTACTAAACTCCTATGGTCCTTACAGTACCTATCATCAGAAAGATTAGGACAGCCTGGGTAGGAACAGGGTCTTTTAGGCTTCCTTGGCATTTAATCACCTCAATTCTTTCAACAAAAAAACCTCCGTAGATTTTTCCACGAAGGTTTGTAAAAGATTTATATTCTTTGCCTATCTTAATAATATCATAGGGGTCTATGAACATCTACTAACATTACCTATCATTTTTTAAAAGAATAGAAACTTCTGCAAGGGCCCTATCTCTGACCCTATAAATATGCTGAATGCTGTAATCCATATCTACTGCAATTTGCTCCCAAGTTTGAAAGCAAAGGTATCTTTTCTCAAGTAGGGTTTGGTGCTCCTGGTTATTAACATTTTTTATAAGCATTACAATTTCGGTTTTAAAATCTATTAGCCTATCAATATCTTTGTTTATATTACTTTGTAAATCTATAATCTTAGAAATAACATCGGCCATTTTGGAGGTAGCCATATTAGGATTCCTAGGCATAGCAGAGAGGGTAGAGGTTGCCTTCATGGCCAATTCATTTAGTGAATCTACTTGTTCTAGTTTACTATTTATCCTTTGATCTAGACGATAGGCTTTACTTAAATATTCTTTAGCTCTCATTATATAACCTCCTGATTGAGCTTCTCAATAAGCATATTAGGATCAACATCTGTGAGAGCTGAATACCAGCTGGAAAGGAAGAAGAATTCAATTTCAAGTTTTGTGTATGAAGCACGACTATTCTTTGGATGTTTCTTTAATACTTTCAAGGCTTCACGATAGTCTTTAACAGCAGTTAAAACAATAGCATTGGCTAAATCTTCATATTTAACATCCATAGTCTTTACCTCCAATTTGTAAATTAACTTTAACAGCATCTATTAATGCAGCTTGAGTATTATCTTTGCTTTTAAGTGCCTTCACTATCTGTTCATCAATAGTTGCTTTAGCTATTAGATGGTGAATAACAACATTATTCTTTTGGCCTTGTCTCCATAGCCTTGCGTTGGTTTGTTGGTAAAGTTCTAAACTCCAAGTAAGACTAAACCAAATGAGAGTAGAACCACCAGTTTGTAAATTAAGTCCATGCCCAGCAGAGGCTGGGTGGATAACTGCTACAGGAATCTCACCATTATTCCATCTTTTTATGGAGTCTGAGCTGTCCAAGTTTTCCACTGTAAATCTTTTAGTAATTCTTGCTAGATCATGTTTAAACCAGTAAGCTATTAAAACAGGTTTACCATTTGAAGCTTCTATTAAATCTTCCAAAGCATCTAACTTTCCGTGATGAATATGAACTATATTTCCACTATCATCATAAACTGCACCATTTGCCATTTGAAGAAGCTTTCCAGATAGAGCTGCAGAATTGGAAGCTGTGATTTCATCTCCTTCAATTGTTGTGATTAAATCTTTTTTCATTTCATCAAGGACACTCATTTCTTTTTTAGAAAGATTAACTTTGACTTCATTTAAAACTAGTTCAGGAAGCTTAAGGTAATCGGAACCTTTCATACTTATGGTTATATCTGAAATCTTTTTATATATTAATTCTTCAGCACCAGCTTTAGCTTTATATGAAAATATGATCTGCTGGTTTCTTTTATCTGGAGTGAAATATTCATCTCTATATTTTCCAATAAATCTTCCAAGTCTTTCTCCCATATCTAAGAGTCTAAACTCGGCCCATAAATCCATAAGTCCATTACTTGCTGGGGTTCCAGTTAGACCTACGATTCTTTTAACCTTTGGTCTTACTTTTATAAGGGAACGGAATCGTTTAGCCTTATAGTTCTTGAAGGATGAAAGCTCATCTATAATTACAGTATCAAAGTCGAAGGGGAGAGAGCTATCTTCTATAAGCCATTTAACATTTTCACGATTTATAATATAAATGTCCGCCTTTTTAAGCAGTGCAGCTTTCCTTATTTTTTCACTACCAAGAGCTACAGAATATATTAAATTATCAAGATGATCCCATTTTTCAATTTCTGTAGGCCATGTATCTCTAGCTACTCGAAGTGGTGCAATAACTAAAATCTTGTGTGCTTCAAAGCTATCAAACAATAGGTTATTTAAAGCTGTTAAAGTAAGGACAGTCTTACCTAACCTAAGCCCATATCCAAAAACACTGCTGATATAGGATTTGTTTCAATATATTTAGTCGCATATCGCTGGTAATCATGGGGTATGAACTTCATCTGGCATCACCTCCTATAATATTTTGAATTATTATTTGTATTTCTTTTTCATCATCTAAAACATACACTTTAAAACCAAGATTTCTAAGAAGTTTGTGTCTTGAAACTTGAAGAGGTCTTGGATTTAATCTTTTTGATTTAACTTCCACAAAAGCTATTTTACCTTTAGGAAGAAGGACTAGACGGTCAGGCATTCCAGCAAATCCAGGAGAGACAAACTTAGGACAAAGCCCACCTAGTTTTTTAATTTCTTTAACTAACTTTTGTTCGATCAGTTTTTCTTGCATTTTATCTTTAACCTTAGCACCATTATAAAACCTCCATTTTTAGGTGTTTGTAGCTACTATGTTTCATCATAATTTAAAGAGAATGTAGGTCAATGTAGGGTCTGCCTATAACTATATATATAATAATATTTATAATATTTACATGTAAAAGTCTTATATATAGCCTTCATAGACCTACATTATTACTAAAACACTGGGTTACAGGAATTCTGATTTTAATCTTAATCCTTTAACTAAAACTCCTTTTGAAGTCCTTTTTCTTTCGAACGCTTCTGATTCGAGTGCAGTATAGAAATCAGCTGTACTTCTAGAAAATTCTCCAACCCTTAAACAAAATGCTCGGTATTCATTATAGACTTCACCTGATTTTGCAGTATAGCTTTCATTTACTTCGCAGCATTCATTAAGAAAGTGAGATAACCAGTTGTTATTTTCCCTATAAAGTTGTATGGCATCTTCAACTTTTTTAGGTAGCTTTATTTTGTAGTCATCATTGATTACTTTTTCCGCGCCTTGAATTATCCAGCTAAGAATTGCTCCACCTGATTTTTCAACTAGATAATCTGTATAGTTTTTAATATCCTTGCTTCCTTCAATTTTAGCTTCAAAGGGAATTACAATAAGCCTTCGCCAGGTTCCTTCATCAATAGCACCAACCTTAGGCAGATGATTGGTATATAAGACTAGGGTGTGAGTTGGGATGTAGCTGAAGGGGGCCTTATATTTTTTCTCCGCATAGATTTCATCAGTAGAACAAAGTTGCTTAATATTTGATGTGTTAAGTCTCATACCTTCTTCAAGTTCTGCTGCGATAATAAGCCTCTTCCCTTTGGCTTCGGCGAGCTCTGGCTTAACATTTCTTCTGCAACCTACTGTAAGAATATCAGCAGAAATATTACCACTGTAGGATCCTAGAACCCTTGCGATGGCATTCCAGAATGTAGATTTACCATTTCGTCCTTCACCATATGATATTATTAATGCCTCTACATAAACTTTTCCTATTGCAGCAAGTCCAACAATTCTTTGAACATATTCAATTAAACTTTTATCTTTACTGAAAAAGGTATCTAATGCATCTATCCATTTGTCCATTCCATCATTACTTGGGCTTACAGATGTTTGTTTTGTTATGAAGTGTGAGTAGTCTGGTTCCATGCTAGAAGTTAAACCTTTTCTTAAATCATAGGTGGACTCTGGTGTATTTAGTAAAAAACCATCTGCATCAAGATCTTTAGGTTCAATTTCAAGCATGGGCTGTGCTTCTTTTAATGATGAGGTTATTTTCCTAGAATCCCTTCGACTGATTACATACTTCCTATAAGCCATAGCACTTTCATACCTATTAAAGGCTTTTTCCTGATCACTACTAAAATGCTCAGCTGCCTTTTTAGCACCGTTTTCCATAACTATATCCATAGCACCATTACCAGTCATTTCATCTAAGGCATTGTCTATTTCAAATTCAACCTCTTCTAGTTGCTTGGTAGTTAGCTCTTGGGCAACTGCCTGCGCCTTAGACTTTGATTCCTCCCAGAAGCTACCGTTATAAACAATATAATCGGTAGCAGGGGAGTACCTGAGAACTCCTAAATATTCATTAAAAAGTACAATTGCTTGGCCCACATCTGAAAAGTCAGCAGGTTTTAGTTTAGGTTCAGCACCATAATCTTCTGGAGATATATAACCTTCTTCAGAAGCTACTTTCTTGCCAAAGTTAACAGCGCTCCGCCATATAAGATTTAATTCATCTTCATCTAGTGGAGGATTACATTTTTCTGCTTCCTTGAGAAAGAGGGAGTAGGCTTCATCTGTGACTCCAAGTCTTATAATTACTTTTCCTGCAAAATGAGACATGGTATTATTGCGGTTTCCTTCTGGAACTTCTTCCTGTTTGCTATCCCAATTTTCAAAATCAGATGTGCAAAAGAATTCTTCAATACTTTTGCTCCCATCATAGACTTCTATATTTGGATTACTTGTACCAAAAATGAATCTAGCGCTATCAAGAGCATTAGTATCAAAGTAGGGGAAGGCAGCTGCTATTTTTTGTTTTAAAGATACATACTCAGTTGAATCTGTTATTGGCTTAATTGCGAAATATACATGAAATCTGGGACGGGGAGACTTATTACCTTTTTGTTTCATGTGATTTCTACTATATACAGCTATAAAGGGGACATCTTGAAAGGTGGTAGATAAATCGGCTACAGTGACCCAGTCATCTAGATTGTCTGAATGATCATTATCACAATCTAGCACTGCATTGTCTGCTTGGATAAAATTAGCCTTACTACGATAGTTGTTTTTGTATTCAGCTGTAACGTGATCAAACTTCATTGCATCTATCATAGATTCTTTATCTGTGATTACAGTCTTTTTAGGATAAATACAGTTTGAAAGATTCCCAGTACAATCCGCTCTATATAGGGTAAATCTAATCATTCTAACACCTCCAGGTAATCATCCCAAGCAGTTAGAGGGTAGCTGTTTACTGATCCAAATCTTTCATCATTTGTTTCACATTTTCTTATTTCAATAGAATGGGACCTGCAATATGCTGAGAGACGTTTACCTAGAATTTGACACTCTCTAAGATTCCAGCCCATATTAAATACTCTGTTATATTTTGCTACTGTAAAGAACTTTAAGGATTCATTAAGGGCAATTTCAAGAGTTTCATTTTCTTCCACTAAAGCAAAGATCTTTAATTCAGCTTCCCTTGATTTTTGCTGGGCGATTTGTAGGGCACGTTCCATAATCTTTTCTGGAGAATTCCAGGCTTCTTCGACGGCAATGAAATATTGTCTAAACTTTTTTCCCATTTCACTTCTTTGGAGCATACATAATTCTTTGGCCATAGGGATTTTTACTTGGTGTTCTTTGGCTGGTCTGCCACCTGTACTTTCCGACAAAAATGTCGTAAAGTCTAAACCTTCAGTAAATCCATATTCACACATTCTTGGAAACCATTTATCATAAGGGGTTTTTACCTCTAAGGCTTCATATAGTTCACGTCCAATAACAGTAGGAGCATCATCTTTGTAATTGATTGGAATTAAGTGGTTCATTCTAGGTCCTCCTCACATTTTGAATTAAAATATCTAATTGGCATATTTCTTCTTTTGGCCTTTGCAATTTCCTGGGCTACTCCTTTGGAAACTCTATCAAAGACCCATAATTCTTCACATTTACCAAGAAGAATAAGAGCAAAGCGAAGTCCAAGCTTTCTTTCATCTGGATCCTCGTCATCTAGAAACTGTGGGTAATGTAAATGAGGAGCTAGGGGAATATATCCTTCCTTTACTGCAAACCTACAATACCCTTGAGCCTTTGTAGTGTTTCTTTCCATATCACCAGAGAATGGAGAGGCTATATATACAAGAGGTAGATATTCTTTCTTTGTTTTTTCTTTTTTCATAATATTAGTTAAAGCCTTATGAGGAGTAGGATCATAGTAACCTTCTGAATTAAGTTTACTTATCTTCATATCTTAGACCTCACATTTTTAAAATCTTTTAGTTTTGATTTGCTGCATTCTGTACAGTAGACAGAAGTACCATAAAGGTCCCCATCTCCTTTACTAAACAGTTCTACTAAATCAATTTCTACTTCACATCCACAATTAGGACAGATACAAAATACATTGTCATCATGAAGATCAACAGTTACATCAACTGATGGACTTATTTTTTCTTTTACATAAAACATAAAAAACACCTCCAAATAAAATAGGCAGATACGCCCTTATTATCTAAAGGACAGTACCTGCCAAATTCCGTAGTAGTTTTTAATATTTTTATTTAAAATGATAATATATTCTTATTATTTACTACTTTTTTAGAGGCTCATCTTTCATTTATATCAAAGATAATATCTAGTCCTTTTTATAGAAGTAGCTTTCAAAGCCTTCAGCACGAAGCTTTAAACCTTTAGCCCAAGGAGGGATTTGGCCCATCATTTTACATGTTTCATCTACACTTATATGTTTCTCAGCTTCGATAACTATTTCATCATGGATATGCATTACAATAGAAAAGTGTTTTAAATTCTGCATAGAGTAGGTTAGGATGTCCCTACTAATTGCCTGTACAATATTTTCTACAAACTTAGGTCCATAGGATTGCATTCTTTCCCATTTTTTAGTGGCCCCAATACCTTCATAGGATATACAATTTGAGCCAAATTGGTTTAACTCTATACGTGGCTTAACATAGGATAATTTTCTGCCAGAGGGAAGTTTTATAAAAAACATTCCACTTTCATAAGAAAATATGATTCCGTGGGTTTCAGTTGTAGTTCTTTCTCTTACAGATTTTATTGCAGCCCTATCAACATCCCACCAAAAGCTTACGATTTTAGAATTTGCCTGTCTCCAAGTATTAACTAAAGGTTTAAGTTCATCTTTAGTAAGACCCATATCAAGTGCCCCCATAGCCACTAAGGCACCCACTGAGCCGCCGTAGCCGCATGCTAGATCAGCCACCTTTCCCTTTTGCCTCAAAGGGCCTTTTTTATCTATTTCTTCAATTGGAACTTGAAACATTTGACTAGCAGTTGCAGTATATAAATCTTTTTTATCTGCATATGAATCAAGAACCCACTTTTCACCAGCTAGCCAGGCTAGAACAACTCTTTCTATGGATGAAAAATCTGCAACTATAAACTTATGGTTAGCTTTAGGGATAAAGGAGGTTCGAATAAGTTCTGATAAAACTTCAGGTATAGAGTCATAGAGTATTTTCAAGGCATCTAAGTTATTGTTTCGAACTAATTCTCTGGCTTCAGAAAGATCAGCCATTTCATTTCTGGGAAGATTCTGGGGTTGTAAAATGCGCCCAGAAAACCTACCTGTACGATTTGCACCATAAAACTGAAACATCCCTCTAGCACGATTATCAGAGCATATTGCATTTTCCATAGTTTGATATTTTTTCACTGACGATTTAGATAGTTTCTGCCTAAGAATTAATACTTCAGATAAGGCACCTGATGAAGTTTCTAATAATTCAGATACAATCTTTTTTCCTAGACTGTCAGTTTGGAGTCCATTTTCAGCTAACCAACCTTTTAGTTGTTGTACAGAGTTTGGATTATCAAGATTGGTTAAAGCTTTCATTTCATTTAGTAATTTAGACCTGGAATACTCATCAATTTCAATAGCGTGATTGATAAATGTTAAATCTAAAAGAACTCCCCTATCATTTATTTCCTGATCTAAATGATATTCATCCCATATGTTCTCTGGTACAGGGAATTTTGAAAGTTTGATTTGAATTTCTATTTCAGTTTCAACATCTCTTTGATTATATTCTTTAAAAGTGGACCATTTATCTAAGTCGTGGAGAGGTAAATTTCTGGTTCTTTTTCCATTTGAAATTGTTGGTTTGCGGGGAATACAAAAATAACGAATTAAATCCTTACCTTCTTTAAGCTTTTGTTTTTCCAGTCTTAAGACGGTACCTACACCTTCAAGAGAGAAGGGAAGACCCATATAGGCAGACCAAATCATAGTACATCTAAAGGACTTAGGGTCCAGGTATTTACCAGTAGGAAGTCCTAACCATTTGGATAAACAGACTCTTTCAAAATTAGCATTAAATGCCCATTTGATTATGTTGGAATCAGTAAGGGCCTGTATTATTTCTTCTGGTACTTTTTCTCCAAGTGTTAAATCAACTACCTTAACCTCACCACTATTAACGGCGTATGCAAATAATAAAATTTCGAAATCTTGAGACTCTACATACCTATAAACTCCTGATTTAGAAAGATTTACACTACTAAAAGTTTCAATATCAATTTCTAATGTTTTCATCAAATTCTCCTTTCCTTTATATAGATAGGGCAGCAAGATATAATCCAGCTGCCCGTAGGTTAATATTTTATGAAAGGAAATCTTCATCCACACTAGTGGAGAAATCGTCCTCAGCACGTGTTCGACCGCCAAGGGACTCACCATCTTTAATTTTCTGTAGATTATTAAGTCCGCAGGCAATTCCCTTATTTCCATTGCTGTTAAAGGCATAGAAGCTGATACTTGCACGACCGTAAACACCACTGTAAACTTCAGATCTTTCAATGATAGGGTCAAGATTGGAATCTACAATACCTGGTTGTGTTGCTGAGTTGGCATTAATGAAATATGAATTAGCATAATCAGCATCATCAGGACGTTCAAGGTCCCCATCACGAAGTGGTTGTTTAAGAGTTGATAGGGGAGGTACACTTTTACCATTTCCTTTTAATTTCCCCTGACCTTCATTGTAGGCAGCTTCAATGGCAGCCTTTATTTTATCTAAAGTTTTAGTATCTGATTTAGGAACAATAAGGGATACAGAAAACTTTGGAGTACCACCGTTAATTGACTTTGATTCCCATACATTTGCATAAGACCATCTAGTGCTTGGACCTGTTATTACCTTCATTGGGTTTTGATTTAAATTTTTACTCATAAATTTTATCCTCCTTAATTTTCATTAAAATCATCTGCAGCTGTATTAATAGCTGGGCGTTTATCGCTCTCGGGAACGAGAGTAGGTTTGCCTTTTGGTTTTTCTAATAGTTGGGAAAGAAGTTCTGAAAACCTAGATTTTCCTAGAGCTTTTTCCATAGCTGTAATACCTCTAATTTTGTGTTCATATGGGTCATAGCCATGAGACTTAACTATTTCAACAACGGCATCTTCATTAATATATTTCCTGTTGCTTCTTCCTTCGACTAATTTGAAGTCTTTCCACTGCTTACCTCGTAGGGATGCTTGTAGGGCATAATCCTTAATATCAGAGGCCCAAGATACCAATCCATCAACTTTACTTAAGATTTCTTCAATATCATCATCTTCTAATGTTGGTGGAAGTTGAAATTCATATTTAGCTAGTTCAAGATTGTATTCAGAACGGTATCTGCATTCATGCTTAATCTTACAAAATACGCACCAGTCACCACATTTAAATTCACCTTTGCCATCGTAAGCAAGTTTTGCTGTAGGCTTTAATACTTCGTTGGCCCATTTATAGAGTTCTTCTTTTGGTATGGTGAAAGTACTGATGTTGCTTCTTCTAGGTTGATAGACGGTCATTGAAACAGTATCAATGTCATATAGGCAGTCGAATAATTCAAGGGCTCCCAAGGCATATAATTTTAATTGGGAATTTTCATAGGCTTCTACTAAAATTCCTTGACCATGCTTATAGTCAATTATGTGTAAATTATCATCTGAAACAATGACGCAGTCACCTGTACCAAAACCACCTTCAGCATATTTAGAGTAGTCTACCTTTTGTTCAATAAGGATTAAGGGATCAGAGCAGGTATTTTTTGCATCTTCTAAAAGTTCTAAAATATATGTGGCATAGTCTGAAGTACATTCTTCCATTTCTTCATTATAATAAATTAAATTAGCTGTAGGATCTCTAGCCTTAATGCCAAGAGTAGACCTAAGCTTATATTCACATAGGGCATGGGCTTCAGTACCCTCAGCTGCATAGCTACTGCTTGTATTTTCATATTGCTGGCTAAGTCTTAAAGACGGAGGGCAGTTTAACCAGCGGTGACTTGAAGAGGGTGAGAGTAGGGCATGTTTATTCACTACCTAACACCTTCACTTCATCTAATAAATTTTGATAATTTTTAGGATCTACCTCGCTTAATACAGCTGCACCATATTTTTCTATTAAGGCTTTGATTTCATTTGTATATCCACTACGAGATTTCTCTGCGAGAACTCCTCTAACCGATTCAAGAGTTAGCAGCTTCTTATTTTCTATTGGTGGACTTGAACTTTCATTTACTTCCTCTGAAAGACTACCAGCTCCAGAAAATAAGTCTGTAAGAGTATCAGTTATAGATAAGATTGATGCTGCTACATTTTTCAGCTCATCTAGGGTTTGAGACAGCTCGTTCATTTTACTCATTAAATTTACCTCCTTTCAAAATTCTTGTATTTTTTAAAAGTTTTGCCCTTCACTTTCTAAAGGACAGTAAGGGGCAAAACCCGTAGTGAAATTTAAAACATTTCTAATAAATCTTTTAATTGTTTATCGGAGAGTAGCTTTTTACGAAGTTGTAGCTCTCTGTAGCGGACTCCATCAACTGTAATATTTAAACTTTCTGCTATGACTTTCTTCTTTTCATTATTTAAAAGTAAGTTAAAAAGTTTTTTATCATCAGGAGACAGAGTTTCTAAAGTGGAATTAAAGAAGGAGACAAATTCTTCATTCTTAATGATTTCAATTATGTTTTGAGATTCATCTACTGGTTCAAAAATGCTTATCATCTCATCGCTACCACTGCTAGTCCAAATTTTGTCTATTTCAACAGTACGACTTGTATTTTTTCTATTACATTCATTACAATTTTGGTCACAGTTAGATGTATCTTTCCAGACACAAGAGAATTTTCTATTTCTGTATCTCTCGTCTCGTTTAAGGCTTGTATCATTAGAGCGGTGAACTTCCTCGCTAAGTTGGCTTCGTTCTAGGCGAACTGCATATCCTGCCTCAAAGTCATAGAACCATCTTTGTTTAAATGGATTATCATCAGTTGGTGGTTCTGCAGGTGCAAAGCAAGATTTTCTGTCGACTGGGATATATTCTCCCTTTTCATTTTGAGCATAGTAATTCTTGAAATATAGGCTTTGGTAATTTTTCATTTTATTGTCTCCTTTGGTTTTCAAATTTTGGCTTATCTAGGTGAAACTTTATGGATTTGTTTACAAAAAGATGGTGGTGATCTAGAATGATTTTGAAGTTTCAGAAATTTCATAAATTTGTTTTCCTCCTTTTATTGGCAGTAAATAAAAATTTGTGTTAAAATGAATTGATAGGAATAAGTAGGAATTATTGTTGATTGAAACAACAAAAAAGCTGCTGTTAGAAGTTCTAACAACAGCATGCAATTTATTGATATTGCTTAGAAATAGAGTGGGACATACTTACAGATTACAAAGGCTTACAAAGACTTACTTATAACTTACAAGGGGGTCGAAATGATGAGATTATGTTTTGGAACATTTGCGCAGGTTCTTCGCCTGAGTATGCTAGAAACGGTAACGGATAAGCAGCTTGTAGGTACAATGACAAGAATAATAGATCCTAATTGTAAATATATTGAAAAAGGTAGCGACACACCAGTTTCTCGACTGCTTAGTTGTGAGGGGAACTTTCCACCAGTAGTAACAAGTGGAGGTAGTGGAGCTTATAAAAAGGTTGGGGATAATTTAAGTGCTGTAGCAACGTTGGCCTTAAGAATGAAAACTGAAGATATAATAAAGGATTTTAATAACTTTGTTCTTACGCTAATTGATGAAGACAAGAAAGCCATAATAGTTCTTGCATTGTTAGATATAATCAAAAAGGACTTAACGATAAATGAAGTAAATAAATTGAAGTTCGAGAAATATATTGGGACGACAAAAGAGGACTTATTTTCACAAGGTGAGTTTGTATTATCTAAACTTTTAGCAGGAATATTTTTATATACTGTTGTATCAGTAAAAAATACTGTGGGTAAGGTTTGTGTAAAAACTATTGATCCCAACTATTTAAATGCTTTTGAATCTAAAAGAGAGAGTATTAATGTAGTTGATTATAATGAAATTATACGAGCGGCCCCCTCACTAGATATTTTATCTTTAGAAGATCAATTATATTTTGATGATGATTTTGATGATCAAGTAATTAGATTAGATCGAGTATTACGTTGGGTTGACGGATTTATAATGGGCAGGATTGAGAAACAAATGGATGATATAGGTACGTTATTTGTAGAGACACTTAATAATACGGTTTCACAAGGAAGGTTAATCAAAAATACAGCAGGTAGTTTAAAAGACTTCATTGATAAGTTAGCAAAGTCAGCAAAAATGTGGAAAGATGCCGAAAGAGATGAAGATGGGGATAGTGAAGACATTAATGAGATTTTATTTGGTATCAAAACTAATATGGATGAATATCTAGATTTTAGGCAGGATTACTTGTTGAATAGAAAGGTAGCCTTATCACCAGATTTGACACCTTCAGAAAAAATGATTTTAATATTCAAGCAGGCAATTATGGACTATCGCATTATAGACTTTGTGAACAACGATCCCAGCATATCTTTATCTATGAATTTGGAAATGGATGCAGAGTACTTTTCTGATGTAGTTAGGAATAGGATTACTCTACCCTTCGCTCATGACCAAAAGGAAAAGACCTTTATTAAAATTAATGAATTCATACAAACTATTAATAAATATAATACTTATTTATCTCATAATATGTATCCAATTAATAATAAGAAAATATCCATGTATATTCCTATGCATAGTCAAAGTGAACTTGATCTAAGATTGAAATTTGAAGAGTCAACAGGTGCATTCAGAATGCAATTAGATGAAATATATGGTCAAATTACTAATGGAGAAACACTGTTTATTTATTCGATTAATGACACCTTTGGCGGAAGTAACTTTCCTCTATCTAATTATTTAATCAAGTTGAGAGAAAAATATAGCATGATAAAAACCTTACTGTACAGTGACCAGCCCAGGTCATTTTATGATTTCTATGTGTGTAATTCTATAGAAAGACGGATACCTAAACCTGGCAGACATGGGGTATCATATGAAACTGAAATTATTGAGAATATTACCTTTATATCATTATTAGAATACTCACGATTTATTATCTTATCTGGAACAGGTGGTTTAGGGAAATCAATGATGATGCGGCACTTGCTATTAGACTCAATAGAGTGCTATAAAGAAACAGAAGTAATCCCTGTTTTTATTCCTTTAAAAGATTATGATGAAACAACTGGTAGTCTATTTGATTATGCTTATACTAAAATGGAAAGCTTGGGGGGCAATATTACAGAGAGTCAGTTTGGGAATACTCTTGAAAAAGGACTATGTCTTTTACTTTTCGATGGATTGGATGAAATAGGTACTGTTCATGCCAAGCGTTTTGAACTGGAATTAGAGAAATTTACAGATAAATATCCAGAAAATTATTTTGTTTTATCCTCTCGTCCTTACCAGGACTTTGTTTCTTATTCTAGGTTTACTGTTTTAAGATTAAGGCCGTTTTCAAAACTACAAGCTATGCAATTGATAGAAAAACTAGAATTTCGTCTAGATGAGCCTATAATTAAAAAGAAGTTTTATCATGAATTAGAACATCAACTTTATAGGACGCATCGAGAGTTCACAGAAAATCCTCTTTTGCTTACAATTATGTTGATGACATTTGAGCAATTTGCTGAAATACCTTCAAAAATGCATATATTCTATAGGGAAGCATTTCTAGCTTTATCACAAAAGCATGATGCTAGTAAAGGAGCATATAAAAGAACGCTTAGAACAGGGTTGTCTACAGATCGATTTGCAGATTACTTTGCTGAACTTTGTTCACGTTCCTATCATGATGAAAAGTTTGAATTAGATGAAACAGAGTTTGCTAAATATTACAATGAACTCAAAGAGAGGGAGAAAGAACAAGATAGAATAACTAATGCAGAAGATTTTTTATATGATCTTTGTACTAATATGTGTTTAATGTATTTTGAAGGTGGGAAGTACCACTTTACCCATCGTTCATTTCAAGAATATTTTTGTGCATTATACTTTTCAAAACAAAAAGATAAAAACCTTAAGGAGATAGGTAACTTTTTTGAAAACAGAAGAACTAGAACGTATGGAGATAAAACTTTCAGTATGTTATATGACATGATTTCTGCTAAGGTAGAGGAGTATATTTTCCTACCTTTATTAGATGATCTTTATAAGAAGTGTGATAAGGAAGATGGATATTGGACATTTTTAGAGACTCTTTACCTTTATTTAAGTTATGAGAAGGGTGAAACCAATGTTTCAATTTCTAATGATCCGCAATCATACCTGTATGAATTTATTAGTCTTCTTAATGACAATGAATCCGTAGATTATCTTGACTTACCTCACTATGAACAGTTAGTTGTTGAAGAGTATGTTTATTTAGTAACTGAAGATGGAAGAGAAGAATTAGTTAATTCTACAGATGTTAGTTGGGAATATGAAAAAGAATATGGAGAACCAGATACTGTTGGATGGTTATTTGAAATTGATATAGATGACATACTCAGGAAACCAGAGGAATATAAAGAACTATTAGAAATTCTTGACAAGGATGATTTTGTATTGAAAGTGGAATATATAAAAATGAGAAAATATCTAGAGGAACTGAAAGCAAAACAAAAGGTCACTGGTGGTAGCCTTTTCGATTTGTTTTAGAATTTAGAATCTATAAAAATAAGAAACATACTGATCATAACTGATTTAAAGAGGGGGAACGATAGCAATGAATGAACCTGAAAAATGGTCAAGCCTTGAGGATATTGCAGAGCACCTTGGCGTTAGCAAGGACACCATTCGTAACTGGATTAAAAAAGACGCAATCCCAAAT
This sequence comes from Miniphocaeibacter sp., assembly GCF_049276255.1. Lineage (NCBI taxonomy): Bacteria > Bacillati > Bacillota > Tissierellia > Tissierellales > Peptoniphilaceae > Miniphocaeibacter > Miniphocaeibacter sp. Next base: position 41,883 of record NZ_JBASWB010000016.1, on the reverse strand, counting down.
TATAGAGTAGGCAAACAGTTCAAATTTAAAATTTCTGAAGTTGATGAATGGGTAGAGAGTGGGGAGAGTGCTGAGATTGACTAGTATAAATTAAGGATGTTTTATTAAAGTTTTCAATAATATGGGTTAAAAAACAAAGCAACCAAACTATTTATATAAGAAGATAGTAATTAATCAATTTAATTCTGGAGATAAAGTCCATAAATCGATTTATGTGTATGAAAAACCTTTATATTTTAAATTCACTAGAGGGGAAGGAGAATGCGATATGGGGAAAAAACATTTATCTGAAGAAGATATCAAGGCTGGATATATTACACCAGCAATCACTAAAGCAGGGTGGGAAATAGGTAAACAAATTAGATTTGAGTATCCCTTCACAGATGGGAGAATTATTCTTCGAGGTAATATGACCACTAGAGGAAAGAAGAAACAGGCTGATTATGTGCTCTTTTATAAACCTAATTTTATTCTAGCAGTGGTTGAAGCTAAAAATAATAATCATTCAGTGGGTGCAGGATTACAACAAGCAATTGATTATGCAAAGGCACTTGATGTTTCTTATGTATATGCTTCAAATGGAGATGGTTTTGTTGAGCAAAATTTAATAACTGGTGCAGTAAGAGAACTTAGGCTTGACGAGTTTCCATCACCAGAGGAATTATATAGTAGATACCTGAAAGATAAAAATATAAATGATACCGAGGAAAAAATGCTTCTTGAACCCTATTATTATGTGCCTAATTATAAAACACCTAGATATTACCAACGAGTGGCTATCAATAGAACTGTGGACGCAGTTGTAAAGGGACAAGAAAGAATATTACTTGTAAGTGCAACAGGTACAGGTAAAACATTTATGGCTTTTCAAATAATATACAGACTTTGGAAGTCAGGACTTAAGAAAAAAATATTATTTTTAGCAGATAGGAATATATTAATTGACCAGACAATGTCAGGAGACTTTAAACCATTTAAAGAGAAGATGACAAAAGTGGAAAAGAAAAAACTTGATAGTTCTTATGAAATATATCTTGCACTATATCACCAGCTTACTGGAGATGATGGTGAAGAAGCATATCTGCAGTTTCAGCCTAATTTCTTTGATCTAATCGTTATAGATGAGTGCCATAGAGGGAGTGCAAAAGAGGATTCTGCATGGAGAAAAATATTAGATTATTTTTCATCAGCTACTCATATCGGATGTACTGCTACGCCGGTTGAAACAAAAGAAGCTTCAAGTCAGACATACTTTGGTAAAGCTATTTATACATATTCATTAAAACAAGGTATTAATGATGGATTTTTAGCACCTTATAAAGTAATCAGAGTGGGGCTAGATAGGGACCTTGAAGGATATAGGCCAGAGGATGGAAAACTTGATAAATATGGTTATGAGATTGAAGATAGGGAATATAACTCAAAGGACTTTGATAGGAATATAGTGATTGATGATAGAACTAAAGTTGTTGCTTCAAAGATTACTGAATTTCTAAAGAAAACAGATAGATTTAGTAAGACCATCGTGTTTTGTGTGGATATAGAACACGCAGAACGAATGAGACAAGCACTTATTAATGAAAATAAAGACCTGTATAAAGAAAATGACAGATATATTATGCGTATAACGGGGGATAATGATGTGGGTAAAGCACAATTAGAAAACTTTATAGATGAGGAAAGCACATACCCCGTTATTACAATAACCAGTGAACTAATGTCCACAGGTGTTGATGCAAAGATGTGTAAACTTATTGTACTTGATAATACATTTGGTGAAAATGGAATGATTAGGTTTAAGCAAATGATTGGAAGGGGTACAAGACTCTTAGAGGAAAAGGGAAAGACTTACTTTACCATTATGGACTTTCGTAATGCAAGTAGATTATTTGCTGATAAATCATTTGATGGAGAACCAGAAGTGGTAATTGATCTTGGACAGGATGACCCAATAGAGGAGCCTATGGGAGATAGCCCAGACGATGGTACTAATCCAGATGAAGGAAACGATGATGATTGGGTTGAAGATGAAACTGATACAGGAGATGGTAATACTGGTTCTGAGGGTGAGCATAAGCCAAAAAAATATTATGTTGATGATGTATTAGTAAAAGTTCTTTCAGAGAGAGTACAATATATTGATAGGGATGGTAAATTAGTCACCGAGAGTCTTATAGATTACACTAAGAAAAATATTTTACAGCAATATGCAAAGTTAGATGATTTCCTTTTAACATGGACAGCAGCAGAAAAAAAACAAGCCATAATTGATGAATTAGAATCTGAGGGGGTTTTGCTTGAAGCTGTCAGAGAAGAGTTTGGACATAAGGAGTTAGATGACTTTGATTTAATATGCCATCTAGCATATGATAAAGCACCTTTGACGAAAGCAGAAAGAGCCAACAATGTTAAGAAGAGACATTATCTATACAAGTATTCTGAAGTAGCACAGCAAGTACTAGAAGCACTACTAGATAAATATTCAAATGAAGGTATCAAAGAAATTGAACAGACTAAGGTCCTTCAACTTCAAGAATTTGCTAAGTTCGGAAGTCCACTTAAAATAGTTAAAGAGTTTGGTGGAAAAGAAGCCTATGAAAAGGCAATTCAAGAATTAGGAAATGAAATATATATAGCTTAAATAGATTGGATAAAATAATAATGAAAGTAGGTAAAGAATAATGTCGATGGGAAACTTTGTGAAGAGAATACAAAATATAATGAGAAATGATGCAGGAATTAATGGGGATGCCCAAAGGATAGAACAAATAGTGTGGGTTTTATTCTTAAAGATATATGATGCAAAAGAAGAAATGTGGGAATTATATTACGATGATTATAAATCTATTATTCCAGCAGGACTTAAATGGAGAGATTGGGCTGTAGACAAAAAGGATGGAGAAGCACTAACTGGTGATAATCTATTAGACTTTGTAAATAATAATCTGTTTCCAACGCTTAAAGAACTAGAAATTGATGAAAAAACTCCAATGAGCCAAGTTATTGTAAAACAGGCATTTGAAGATGCAAATAATTATCAGAAAGATGGTATTTTACTCCGTCAAGTGGTTAATGTTATTGATGAAATTGATTTTACGGAGAATGAAGAACGCCATGAATTTGGTACAATATATGAATCGTTTTTAAAAGATTTACAAAGTGCAGGTAATGCAGGTGAATTTTACACACCAAGAGCAGTAACCGATTTTATGGTAGAGGTTATAAAACCTGTGTTAGGCGAAAAAATAGGGGATTTTGCTTGTGGTACAGGTGGTTTCTTAATATCTGCCCTAAGTACTTTAGAGAAACAGATTGGAAATTCTCTTGAAAATAAAGAGATTTATAATAATTCAGTTTATGGAATAGAGAAAAAGGCATTACCACATATGCTTTGTGTTACAAATATGCTTCTACATGATATAGATGATCCAGATATTATTCATGGTAATGGGTTAGAGACAGATTATAAAGATTTAAGAAAGATGGGTAAATTCGATGTGATTTTAATGAACCCACCATATGGTGGAAGTGAAAAAGATAGTGTCAAAGTTAATTTCCCAACGGAGTTTAGAAGTTCTGAAACGGCAGATTTATTTATGAATGTAATTATGTATAGACTTAAGAAAAATGGTAGGTGTGGGGTAATTATTCCAGATGGGTTTTTATTTGGTATAGATAATGCTAAAACCAATATTAAGAAAAAGTTATTTAATGAGTTTAATCTTCACACAGTTATTAGATTACCACATAGTGTATTTGCTCCTTACACATCTATTACAACTAATATTTTGTTCTTTGATAATACAAAGCCAACTGAAGAAACATGGTTTTATAGAGTTGATATGCCAGAAGGATATAAAAACTTCTCAAAGACAAGACCGATGAAGCTAGAGCACTTCGAATCAACAATGGCTTGGTGGGAGAATAGGGAAGAGATTGAAGTGGATGGTTTTCCGAAGGCTAAAAGATATACGATAGCTGAGATAGAAGATTTAAAATATAATATTGACTTATGCGGGATTCCGTATGAAGAAGAAGTTATTTTAGATCCTTTGGATTTAATACATCTATATCAAGAAAAGAGAGCATCTTTAAATACTGAAATAGATTATGTGTTAGAAGAGATTGCTTCGATGCTTGGAGGTAACAAAGATGAATGAACAGGATTTAAAGAGTAGCATATTACAACTAGCAATATCAGGTAAATTGGTTGAACAAAGAGAAGAAGAGGGAACTGCAAAAGAACTGTTAGAGCAGGTAGGCATAAAAAAAGAACAACTCATAAAAGAGAAGAAGATTAGAAGAATAAAATCCTCGGGGAAGATAACAGAAGAAGAAATCCCATTTGATATTCCTGACAGCTGGGAGTGGGTGAGATTTTTAGACATCATTGATGTTAGGGATGGTACACACGATACCCCTAAATATGTTTCTAAAGGTATACCATTGATAACAAGTAAAAATTTAGTGAATGGAATAATTGATTTTGACAACATTAAGCTGATATCTAGGGAAGATTCTGAAGATATTAATAAACGATCAGGTGTAGATTGTGGTGATATACTTTTTGCTATGATTGGAACTATTGGCAACCCTGTTTTAGTAATAAAGGAGAGGGAATTTTCAATCAAGAATATGGCACTTTTCAAGACGATTGATAGTGAACTATTTAGTATGGAATATTTATTGTGGTATTTACAGTTAGAGCAGGAAGCCATGAAAAGGAGAGCAAGAGGAGCAGTACAATCATTTGTTTCACTGACTTACTTAAGGAATTACTTAATCCCAATCCCTCCACTTGAAGAACAAAAGCGCATTGTAACTAGGATTGAAGAACTAATGCCTTATATTGAAAAGTACGGTGAATCGTATTATAAAATAGAAGGCTTTAATAAGAAGTTCCCAGAAGATATGCAGAAATCGATTTTACAATATGCAATGAAAGGTAAGTTAGTAGAGCAGAGGGAAGAAGAAGGAACGGCTGCGGAACTATATAAGAAAATCCAAAAGGAAAAGAAAGGCTAGCTAAGGAAGGTAAGTTTAAGAAACAAAAGAAGCTTATCGAAATAACAGAGGAAGAGATACCATTTGATATTCCAGAGAGTTGGAAGTGGGTTAAGATGGGAAATTTGTTAAATAAACTTACTGACGGAGCACATCATACTCCTAAATATACTGTAAGTGGAGTTCGATTCATTTCAGTAAAGGATCTTAGTGGTGGTACTATTGATTTCTCAGACACGAGATTTATATCGCAAGAATCACATGACGATTTATACAAAAGATGTGATCCTGAAAGGGAAGATATCTTATTGACAAAGGTTGGGACAACGGGAATTCCAGTTATAGTTGATACAGATGAGGAATTTAGTTTATTTGTGAGTGTTGCACTGTTAAAGTTTGATACTGATTTAATTTATAATAAATATCTTCTTTATGCAATTAAGGCTCCAGTAGTTAAAACCCAATGTGAAATAAATACTAAAGGAGTAGGAAATAAAAACTGGGTGTTAAGAGATATTGCCAATACAGTGCTTCCACTACCCCCATTAGGGGAACAAAAGCGTATCGTGGATGAGATTGAAAGATTCTTACCTTACTGTCAACAACTAATAAAGTAGGTTTATTAGTTAAAAATCAATTTTGATTATATCTAGTCAAAGTTGAAAGTGCTAGGATTTGGATAATTAAGTTTAATTAGCTCCTTTTGAGAGGATTGTTTATCTGAAATAAAATAAAAATATAAGAAATGATATTTAAAGGTAATACTTGAGATATTGAGAATAAAGAAGGTTAAAAATTAATTTAGTACAGGAGGTTTGAAATGAAAATACATTTTTTTCAAAGATATCATAGTAAAGAGAATGTTGATACTGCCAATGCTATGCTCTTACTATCGAGACTTTATTCATTTTCACCTGATAAATTCTTTTCTTTTATTACACAGATATTGCCGGAAAATGCAAACATCGAGCTCGAATTTGAAATGCAGAAAAAAATTGAGGGTGGCACAATACCAGATGCTACGATTGGACAATCAAGTTTTAAAGTTGTTATTGAAACAAAATTACAAGGACAATTTGGCATTAAACAATTGATTGGGCATTTAGGTTCGTTTAAAAATGAGGATTATAAAGTGCTAATGACGCTTGATCCTAAAGAAATGAATGCTAAATTAAAATCTACCCTTGATAAGAAAATATTTGATTATAACTTAGAATTTAATAGTAATATTATTCATCATCATTTAACATTTGAAGAGCTTATAAATAAAATAAATGAAGTAATAGATGAACGTGACTATGATATGCAGGATGTTTTAGAGGACTATCGTGATTATTGTTATTCAGGAGGATTGATTTCAGATGACTGGAAGTGGATGCGCGTTCAACTTGCTGGTGCAACTATTGAAATCAATAAGAAGTTGGGGCTATATTATGATAATGTAAATAGGGGATTCTCGGATCACAAATATCTTGGTTTATATGACCAAAAGGCAGTAAGGGCAGTTGGTGAAATTACTGACATTGTTACTGCAATTCCAATTGATGGTTCACTGGTAATTGAAGTTGAAAAGGGAAAAATAACAGATGAAATGAAACAACGAATAATTATAGCGATTGATGATGCAAAAAAATATGGTTATAATTTACGTGATAATAAGCATAGGTATTTTTTTGTAGAGAAATTTATTGATACCTACTTTGAAAAGGATACCAAATATCCTCCTAGGGGAACTCGGATATTCGATTTATGTGAAGTGCTAGGAGTTAATGGATTACCAGGTATAGATGAGGTTGCAAATAGGTTAAAGACTAAAAAGTGGTAATAAATACACTATTTAATTTTAACTATATCTTTTAATTATTCCATAAGAGTTGGCTATAGAGGTGTGCAGTAAATTATAAATTCTTATAAAAACAACTGATATGAATTAAATAAGTATAAAGTAAGTGAAGTAATAATAATATTTCAGATAAAAAGATGATATTAGACCTTTGATGACAGGCAGTTCTTACGTATTTTGAATTTTAAAAGGGTAAGAACTGCTTTTTAAAATTGTATCAAAGACAGTAAGAAGATAGATCCTTGTGTAGGATCAGGTCATTTTCTTGTATATGCTTTTAATGTTTTAATGGAGATTTACAAGGAAGAAGGTTATACAGAAAGAGAAGCTGCTCAAAAAATAGTAGAAAAAAACTTATTTGGACTTGATATTGATAAAAGAGCTGCTCAACTTGCGTATTTTTCTATAATAATGAAGGGCAGAAGCTTTGATAGAAGATTTTTAAGTAGGGAAATAAAGCCTAATATTATGGATATAAAGGAAACTAATTTAGTAGATGAATTTGAATGTGCTGGAGTTACCGACAATATAGAAATGAATAAAATTGGTAACTACCTACTAAATATTTTTAAAGATGCTAAAGAATATGGTTCCTTAATAAAAGTTGAAAAATTAGACTATGAAAAATTTGAAGAATATTTAGAAGAATGTGATAAAGCTGAAGAAAATATTTATAATTTTGAATGGAAAAGAAAAATTCTACCATTATTTAAAAACTTAACAAAACAAGCAAAAATCTTAGCCAGTAAATATAAAGTTGTAGCAACAAATCCACCATATTTAAACAAATTTGAAGGAAAGTTAAAGAAATTTATAACATCAGAATACAAATCATATAAAGGCGATTTATTCTCAGCTTTTATTTTTAGAAATTTTGAATTTTTAGAGGAAAATGGATATTCAGGTTTTATGACGCCTTTTGTATGGATGTTTATAAAAACTTACGAAGAATTAAGAAATTATATAATTAGCCATAAAGCCATAACTACATTAATTCAAATGGAATATTCTGCTTTTGAAGAAGCAACTGTTCCAATATGTTCATTTGTCTTAAAAAATGGAAAAGAAAGTTCTAAAGGTCTGTATTTTAGACTGTCGGAATTTAAAGGTGGAATGGATGTTCAGAAAGAAAAAGTATTAGAAGCCTTGGAGAATAAAGATTGTGGATATTTCTACGAAACATCAGAAGAAAATTTCACAAAAATTCCAGGTATGCCTATTGCTTATTGGGCTAGTGAGAATTTAATTCAAGCTTTTGAAAAAGGGACCTTAATAAGAAATATTGCAATACCTAGAACTGGTATGACAACAGGAGATAATAATAGGTTTTTACGATTATGGCATGAAGTAGAAATAATAAAAGCTAAGCTAGGTACTAAAACTAAAGAAGAAGCAGCTTTATCTGGAAAGAAATGGTTTCCTTACTCCAAAGGAGGGGGATATAAAAGATGGCATGGGTTTAATGAATATTTTATTAATTGGGAGGATGATGGATATGCTATAAAAAATAATATAAAATTCAACGGAAAAAAAGCGGCAAGTGTTAGATCAGAAAATTCATATTTTAAAAAAAGTATAGCTTGGTCATCTGTCACATCGTCTAAATTTTCTTGCAGATTTATTGATAATGGATTTCTGTTTGACTCAGGAGGTTCCAGCTTAAATGGAAAAGAACAGAACCTGACTTTATTAGCCATGTTAAATACTAAAATTACACAATTATTTTTAAATATATCAAATGCAACTATTAATTATCAACCTGGAGATATTGCTAACATACCTATTATATTTTCTAAATCCATTAAAAATGTAGATAATATTTCAAATGAAAATATATCCATCTCCAAATTCGATTGGGATACTTTTGAAACTTCCTGGGATTTTAAGGTAAATCCCTTGGTCAATTTTAACTCTTATATGAATGAATACTATAGGAGTCTTGGAGAAATTGGAGTAATTGCAGATAGAACAGAATATTATATTAAAAATATGGAAGATGCTTATAGACAGTATAAGGAATTTACCAATGACCAATTCCAAAAACTAAAGGATAATGAGGAGGAGTTAAATCGAATTTTTATAGATATTTATGGTTTGCAAGATGAACTTAGTCCGGAAGTTTCCGACAGGGACATTACCATAGCCAAAATCTTTGACTCTAATAAGGATATTGATCAAGAAATTAAGGGAAATAAATATGTACTTACTAAAAAAGACGTGGTAAAACAATTTATCTCCTACGCTGTAGGATCTATGCTAGGCCGTTACTCCCTAGACTATGAAGGCTTAGTCTATGCTGGTGGAGAATTTGATAGGAGTAAATATAAAAGCTTTATTCCAGATGGGGACAACTGCATACCAATAACCGATTCCAAATACTTTGAAGACGATATTGTAACAAGCTTTGAGGAATTTGTTAAGGTGGTTTATGGAGAAGATACTCTAGAGGAAAATTTAAACTTTATAGCAGAAGCCTTAGGTGGTAAGGGTGAAAGTAGGGAGGTAATTCGATCCTATTTCCTTAAGGATTTTTACAAGGACCATGTTAAAACATATCAAAAAAGACCAATTTACTGGCTCTATGATTCTGGAAAACAAAATGGTTTTAAAGCCTTAATATATATGCACCGTTATGACCAATATACAACAGGTAAGGTTAGAACTGGCTACCTTCATAAATTACAAAAATACTATGAGGACAGAATTAATTTAATTGAAATGGATATACTTAGTCAAAATAGTCCATCAACAAAGAAAAAATTAGAAGACGAAAAAATAAAAATTCAAAAACAAGTAGATGAATGCAGAAAATACGATGAACTTTTAGGTCATATTGCTAATGAAAGAATTAGTATAGATTTAGACGATGGTGTAAAGGTAAATTATGAAAAAGTGCAAAAAGACAGGGACGGCAAGGTTTTAAAAATATTAAGTAAAATTTAGGAGGATATATGGCAGAATTAAATTTATCCCAAATAGAAAATACTTTAAATGATGAATTTAAAGATCTGTCTTCTAGTAGAAAAATTATTTTTTGGTACGATTCCAAAGGTGATTTTGTAGAGGATATAAATTCCCTAGCTTTAAAAAATGCAAAATTATTGATTTTAAAAGAAAATCACCTTTTTGAAACAAAATATATTTTAGAGGTTGAGGATAGGGACAGTAACTACCTAGTTTACGCTCCCTTTCCAAGGCCTAAAAACGAAGACAACCACTTAGCAGATACTATACTATATTCTAAAACCTTTGTAGCTGATCGCCTGTCTTTAATAATGGTTGAGCTCGGCATTAAAGAAGACAAGAAGATACTATTGGAAAAATATTATAAATTCTTCAAAAGTAAGGACAGGTTTAATAAGTTTAAAGAATTGGAAATTGACAGCTATACAGAGGAAAATATTGAGCTGGGATTTTTAACGGTTCTTGCAGGTATAAGGGAAGTTAGGTTTGAATCCATAGTAAAAAGTATTTTAAAGGAAGAAGATTTAGTAGAAAATAGAATTTTAAAAGAATTTGGAAAATTTAATCTAACGGAGACCTTTTGGAAATATGTTTTCAAATATTTTGGCTATAGTTCAAAGGAACCAACTTTAGTTAAATTTGTCCTAGGTATATTTATTACCTATATTCAAAGAAAAACAGGTATTGAAAATTTAGTTAAAAACAAGGAATATGTTTTGGAAAAACCCGGTGGAACTATAGCCTTCATTAATTCTTTAATGAATGATATTAGAACACAGGATATTTTTAGATACCTGTCTAAATATGTATATGAACAAATAAAGGGCGACAATATATTTGCCAAAATTGACTTAGAACTTTTACTGGATTTAGATATTTTTGAAAAAATTGAATATAAATTCTTAGATTGGATAGTTAACAGGTTAATGGACGATCATTTTGATGCTGTCGTAAAAGACTTTAATATTGTAGCTTTGATTAATTTAAGAAAGGGAAGGTTTTATGGTTCTGAATTTTCAAATGATTATAATATGCTTTTAGCAGCCTATAATATACTATCCTTTAAAAATGACAACTATGATCTTGAAATTGGTGAAATGGTTAAGGAGTATGATAAGTCTTGGTATTTACAGGACCTTAACTACAGAAAATTCTATTTTTATTTAGATAAAATTGAAAAAGCAAGTAGGTATGAAGATTTAAGGGATTATGTTGAAAATACATATATTAACACTTTTTTAGATCCTTATAATATTGCTTTTAATAATGTATTTAATTATGAAGATTTTAAAAATATAAGGTTACAAAAGGATTTTTATAATAGTAATATCTATTTTGACAAAAAAAGATCTGTTGTAATTATTTCCGATGCCTTAAGGTATGAAGTTGGAAAGGATTTAGTAGGTCAAATGAATTTAAGTGAAAAATTTGAAGCTACTATTGAACCTCAAATTTCACTTCTTCCATCTATTACAAAATTAGGAATGGCTGCTTTACTACCCCATAAAGAAATTACTGTTAATGAAAAGTTTGATGTTCTTGTAGATGGTAAAAAGTCCAGTTCTTTAGCAGATAGGGAAAATATTTTAAAAGCCCATAAAGAAAATAGTAGGGCAATTCAATTTGATGATATAAATAATTATAGTAAGGAAGAGTTAAGGGAGTTTTTCAAGGACCAGTCAGTAATTTATATTTACCATAATCAAGTAGATGCTAGAGGAGATGAGTTAAAAACCGAAAACGAGGTTTTTAATGCCTGTAATGAAGCTATTGATGAAATTATTAGCCTTATAAGAAAACTTTCAGGGAATGCTTCTATTCATAATTATATTGTTACTTCAGATCATGGTTTTATTTATAAAAGATCTGTAAATACAGAGGCTGAAAAAATAGAAAAATTTTATAGTAATTATGATATTAAAAATAGAAGATTTATTATTTCAGAAAATAATTATAATATTCACGGAACAAGAAGTATTTCCTTAGGTAAAGTTTTAAATAATGATGATAAAAGATATGTAATATTTCCAAATAGCTCCAATGTTTTTAAATTACAAGGTGGAGGGCAAAATTATTTCCATGGTGGGTCCTCTATGCAGGAACTTATTACTCCACTAATTAATATTAAAACTAGAAGAGGAGCAGTGGAAACAAGAGATGTTTCTATTGAATTGTTGAGTATTCCTAGAACTATTACTTCTTTAAATACTTCCATAGATGTTTTTCAAAGAGATACTGTAACAGATGTAGTGAAGGCGGTAGAGTATAGTATTTACTTTCAAGATGTAAATGGACAAATAATATCTAATGAGGAAATATTTTCAGCTAATAGTTGGGAAGAGGAAACAGGAAAAAGGATACAAAAATTATCTTTTAGACTTAAAGAACATTCCTATGATCCTAATGGAAAATACTATATTGTTACAAAAAATATTAAAACTGGAATAGAAGATAAAACAAAGGTTAAGATAGATATTCCTTTTGCTGATGATTTTGGATTTAATGTATAGTGGAGAAAAATATGGAAGAAATAACTTTAATAGACAAACTTCAAGAAAATTTCCCAGGGAAATTTGTAAGGAAGGATTTAACTAAAAAAATTAAAGAAGGGGCAAATGTCCCGGTATATGTTCTAGAGTATTTACTTGGCATGTACTGTACTTCTATTAATGAAGACGACATATTGTCGGGAGTTAATTCTGTAAAAACTATTTTAGCAGAAAATTATGTAAGACCTGATGAAGCGGAGAAAATTAAGTCAAAAATTAGAGAAAAGGGAAGCTATACTGTAATTGATAGAATAACTGTAAAATTAAATGTTAAGGAGGACAGATATGAGGCTGAATTTTCAAATTTAGCTTTAAGGGGAGTCCAAATTAGCTCTTATTATACAATGCTATATGAAAGACTTTTAAGTGGTGGTATTTGGTGCATTGTTCAAATGGAATATTTTTACGATGAAGGTGATAAGAAGAAAAGTCCCTTTATTATTAAAAAGTTAACTCCTGTACAAATGCCTAAAATAGATATTGAAGAATTTAAAAAATCTAGGTTTAATTTTACTGATGATGAATGGATTGACTTGATTTTACGTAGCACTGGTATGGAACCAAGTAATTTTAATGAAAGGGAAAAGTGGTTACATTTAGCTCGCCTAATTCCATTAGTTGAAAATAATTATAATTTATGTGAACTTGGACCAAGAGGAACAGGAAAATCCCATATTTATAAGGAAATTAGTCCTAACAGCATTTTAGTTTCAGGTGGACAGACAACTGTGGCGAATCTTTTTTACAATATGGGAACAAGGCAAATAGGACTTGTAGGATTATGGGACTGTGTTGCTTTTGATGAGGTTGCAGGTATTAAATTTAAAGATCAAGATGGTGTACAAATTATGAAGGATTATATGGCATCAGGATCTTTTGCTAGAGGTAAGGAAGAAAAAAATGCTACTGCATCTATGGTTTTTGTTGGAAATATTAATCAATCTGTAGATGTAATGTTAAAGACTTCAAGTTTATTTGAACCATTTCCTGAAGCTATGGGACAGGATACAGCATTTTTAGATAGGATGCATTGTTATATACCTGGTTGGGAAATACCTAAATATAGGCCAGAGTTCTTTACAGATGATTATGGTTTTATTACAGATTACTATTCTGAAATTATGAGGGAGTTAAGAAAGGTATCCTATGGAGATGCTTATGATGAATATTTTAAACTAGGACGACAGTTGAATCAAAGAGATGTTATTGGTGTAAAAAAGACGGTTTCCGGATTAGTAAAAATAATTTATCCTCATGGTGTTTTTGAAAAGAAGGATATTGAAAAAATACTTCGTTTTGCTTTAGAGATGAGAAGAAGAGTTAAGGAACAACTGAAACGTATTGGTGGAATGGAGTTTTATGACATTAATTTTTCATATATCGACAATGAAAGCTTTTTAGAAGAATATGTTCCAGTTCCAGAGCAAGGAGGAGGAACTTTAATTCCTGAAGGAATTGGGAAGCCAGGGCATCTTTATACTGTTGCTAGGGGTAAAAGCGATATGATTGGCACTTTCAAATTGGAAACTCAGGTAATTTCAGGTAATGGTAAATTTGAAAGAACGGGACTTGGTTCTAATTCTGAAGCCAAAGAAGCTGTTGATTTAGCCTTCAAATATTTAAAAGCCAATAGTAAAAGTATAAGTGGAAGTATTAGTACAACTAATTACGATTATTTAGTAAATATACAGGACATGACGGGAATTGGAATGACTTCTACATTAACATTGGCTACCCTAATTGCCATATGTTCCGCTGCTTTAAATAAACCAATTATTTCAAGTACAGCAATTTTAGGTGATTTAAGCATTGGCGGGACCATAATTAAAGTCGATGAACTAGCAAATACCCTACAGGTTTGTAAGGATGCTGGAGCAAAGAAAATATTGCTTCCAATGAGTTCTGCAGTAGATATTGGAACAGTTCCGTCGGATTTAATTGGTGGATTTAACTTGATTTTTTATAATTCAGCAGAAGATGCAGTATATAAAGCATTAGGAGTGGAATAGTTATTTTAGATTAAAGCAGGGGTATTTTATAGAAGAGTAGTTTTTAGGAAGGAAGGCAATTATGAGATATCCATTTAATGCAAGATATAAGAACAACAACATAATAATTAGATCTAAGTCAAAATGTAAAAATTTTGACTTAGATGGATTTATTAAGGTAGCTTTAAAAAAATCTGAAAAAGATGGAATTATTTTTGACTTTAAAAGATTAATAGTTTTTATAGAAAATACTACATATGTAGAAAAGGGGATAGCTACTGGTTATAGTACATCTTATTCAATAGAAGAAAGTTCTGGACTTTGTACTGATGTAAAATATATTTTTACTAAAACAGATGAATATTACATAGATAAGGGATATACAAGATAGAAATTAAATATTTTTTAATACTATATTTGATTAATACATAAAGGAATAGAGACCTTCTTATGTAATATATATTCAAGAAAGGGATATACTATGAAAAAAGCCGAAAAGGAAAGAGACTTTATAAGTGAAGTTCAAATAACAAAAGCAATTTCGGAAATATTAAAAAAAGAAGATAAGATAAAAGAAGTATTTGTAAAAGAATTTTTAGGGATTGATTGTTTAGGGGATTCTGAAATAAAAAATTTAAAAGTAATTGCTGAATATATTGTTAGAATAAATATTCTTGAAGATGCTAGCAATAATAGAATTGACCTTGTGTTATTTAGCGAAAATTGTTTTATTCCTATAGAATTCAAAGTCTACACCAATGATGATGATGGACAATTAGATGATTATGTACATGAAATGATTTTATTTTATGAAGAACAGGAATCAAAAGGAATTAATAAAAAATCTAAGATGGAAAAACTCTTATACTACATATCACCTAACAGATCTGAGCCAGAGAAATATAAGGGGGAAAAAGTAAAGGTTAAAGATTTGTTTGATGACAATTTATTAAAATGTTTAAAAGATCATAACAATGAAATTTATAATTATTTAAATAAATTAAAAAACAATAATATCTCAAAAAATGAATTAAAGCCGGCTAAAATTAAAAAATTCAATTATTTTAGAAATGATTCTATGAAAAAAGTATTAAATATAATTTTAGATAATAATGAATACTTAAATAATCGATACAAAACAGATGTAAAACGCATAGGTAACCATAGTAATATTAGTTTCTATTTAAGAGAAGAAAATAATGCGAAAATATATTTCTCCTTAGAAAGAGTAGACTGCCAACCTTATTGGGGAATATTATTACAGGTTGATAATGAAGTAAAATTTAATAAAAAAGAAATTTTAGAAACTATTAGAAAAGAATTTGAAAAAGAAGGATTTTTAGTTAGTCGTATTCCATGGAATGGAAATTGGGTATTTTATAAATACATAGACAGTAATAACTTTGATGGTAAAAATGAATATAGTAAGAAAATTTTAAAGGAAATTGAAAAAGTTATAAAATGTTTCATGGATAATGAGGTTATGCCATTGGTAGAAGAGTTGAAATAATATGTTGTTAATAATAGACAGGTAGGAAAATATGAATAAAGAAATTTTAGATATTGCAATAAATAACTATATAGAAAACAGAAATAACAATCCTTCAAAATATAAAGAGGATTATTTAGAAAGAACAGAAAGAAAAAAATATTATCAAAGTTACACTAAAGAGAAAATAAGAAACATGGATGAGGAATAATTTTACGAATATATAAGTAAATTATGGTCCATGCTTATTTGGGGTAATAAAAAATACATTGTAAATAAATTAATTGCTGACAATGGATTTGAAAATATAAAGAAAGAACTTTCCAATTTAATTTATGGCAATAACAATATAGAAAAAAGATGGGATAATTTTCTCTCTAATATTAAAGGATTAGGAGCTGCGTCAATAAGTGAAATTTTATCCCATGTTTATCCTAATGATTATGCAATTTTTAATTCAAGATCTGTTAAATGTTTAGAATATTTGAAAGTTGAGAAAATGCCTAAATATAATTACCAGTACACCGGTAGTAAATATATTGAAGTATGTGAAAAAACAAAGGAAATTGCAGAGATTTTAGAAAATAGAGGAATAAAGAATGTTGATTTAATAACTGTGGATTATTTTCTATGGGATGAAGTTTTACCAATGACAAATGCAGAAACTATAACAGAAAAGGATATAGAGGAAATTCCTGAGAGAGAAACAACTTCGTTACATAATGAAGTACAGGAAAAGTTAGTTAATATTGGAAATTTACTTGGATTTATTAGTAATGCTGAGGTAAAGGTAGCCCAAGGAGCAATTGTGGATGTAGTTTGGGAAGCAGCAATTGGAAATATGGGTAAGGTTATTTATGTATTTGAAGTTCAATCTAAAGGTTCTGTTGATAGTTTAATTTTAAATTTAAAACGAGCTCAAAGTAATCCTGCTGTACAGGCAGTAGTAGCAGTATCCGATGAAAAACAAATAGAAAAAATAGTAAATGAAAGTAAGTATGTTATTGAAGAGAAAAACTTAAAAACTTGGGAAATAGAAGAAGTTTTAAAGGTCTATGAATCATTAACAGAAGCACATGAGTCTATAAATAGATTAGGACTTGTTCCGGACAGTTTTTAATAGTTACTAGGAGGACATGTATATGAAAAAGAAGGTAATAGTAATTATAGGATTATTGTTTTTAACATTATTAGCAGGTTGTTCATCTAATAATGTTAAGGATAGTACAAAAATAAATTACGCGGATAAAGAATTTTTATCCAGTTTTAAAAAAGGATTAGAAAAAAGATGGGATTTACCGGAAATTGATTTAACTATGGATATTCAAGAACAAAAGGAAGAATATTTAAAAGCAATTGATATTGAATTAAATGAAATTAAAGGTTATAGTAGCGAAAAATTTGAAGATACAAAATTACAAGAAAAGGCTTTAAGCTATATAAATATTTTAAAAGAACAAAGAGAATCTTTAGATTATTTTACTGTTGATGAAATAAAGTTCTATGAAACGTGGGATAAAATTTCTGCTGAAAGAAGTAAAATTTTAGTGGACCTTGTTGACAGCTATAAAATAGAATTTTCTGAAAAATACAAGAATATCTTAGATGATTTTAAATTAAATGCACAAATGGCAATAGAAGATGATACTAAAAATAAAGAAATAGAAGATATTGTAAACAAGGTGGAATTTACTAAAGTTAAGGAAGAATACGGCTCATCCTACTATGAGGCAGTTGTTGAAAATACATCCTCTGTAGAATTTGAACATTTTTCACTTGAAATTTCCCTAATAGATGAAGAGGGAATAATTGTAGAATCTACCTATAGTAATAATATAAGCAATTGGAAACCGGGTCAAAAATTTAAATTTGAATTTGTGACTCAAACAACTTTTGCAAAAATGGAATTTGAACCACAGTATTTTATAAAAGAATAGTCTTATTAATTAAATAATTTAAAGAAAAATATATAAAAACGAGTCCTAATTAAAGGACTCATTTTTTATAGCGATTCCAACATTTTTAATCTACTGCAGCTGTTACTATTATTTCCACTAACTCAGCCGGGTTATTTGCAGCTCCTTCTATACAGGCTCTTGCGGGAGCAGCGCCTTCAGCAACCCATTCGTCCCAAGCTTTGTTCATCTCTTGGAATTTAGTTACATCTTGTAAAAAGATTGTTGCCATTAGGATTTTAGATTTGTCTGAACCTAAATCTGCTAATATACCATCAATTTTTTCCAGGGTTTGTTTAGTCTGCTCATAAAGGTTAGAGCTTGTATCCTTTGCAGTTTGTCCTGTAATATAGGCTACTCCATTGTGGACTGTAGCAACTGACCATCTATGACTGGTTTTGTATCTTTTAATTTCCATTTTATAATCCTCCTAAATTTTGTCTAGGATTATTGTATCAAAAGATAGGCTTATTTATAATAGTTTTATATTTTATTAAATAACGGTAGTATCTTTTGTAAGTGATAGGAAAAATTGATTTTAATTTAAATTAATGAAAGTAAACTTACGCATTAAATGAAATAAAGTTTCATAAATAATCAAACAATACTTGAAATATAATTTCTTAAATAGTATACTATATTTACAAGAAAGAATATAGTAAGTAAGGAGGAAAGTTTTATTGAGGTATATTTTATTAGTTGGTCATGGTAATGGATGTACAGGTTTAAAGGAATCTACGGAAATGATTTTAGGTGAACAAGAAAATTTAATGGCAATTCCATTATTTAGTAATGAAAGTCCACAAGATTATATGTTAAGGATTAAAGATGCTATTAAAAAAGCTAAAGAAAACGATTTTGATGAAATATTAATATTAGCAGATCTCAAGGGAGGGACTCCTTGTAATATTTCAACAATTATTGTTAAAGAAGATTCTAATTTAAATCTTATAGCAGGTTACCACTTAGGGATGATAATAATGGCATGTACTAGTGGCGATTTAAGTACAGATGAGTTAATTGTAAATTCGAATAAATTAATTGAAAAAATTAATTGAGGAGGTATATATGAGCATAAAATTAGTAAGAATTGATGAACGATTGATTCATGGACAAGTTGCATATTCGTGGTCAGTAGAATATCAAGTAGATGAAATTGTTGTAGTAGATGATGAATTAGTTCATGATGATATGCAAAAAATGTTGTTGGAAATGGCAGTTCCAGAAGGGAAATCGTTTAATATTTTTTCGGTAGAAGATGGAATAAAGTATTTTACCAATAATAATAAGAAAAATATTTTTTTAGTTGTGAAGGGACCTCAAGTAATATTGGATTTGGCAAATGGAGGAGTTGAATTTAAAGAAATTAATATTGGAGGTATGTATTATAAAGAGGGAAAAGAAGAGATTACTAAAACAGTATATTTAGATGAAGAAGAAAAAGATATTTTTAGAGAGTTAGCAGATAAAAATATTTATCTTGATTTAAGGACAGCACCTGGAGATAAATCTATAGATTTATCTACTAAAATATAATTAATAATTAAGAAAGGAGTTACATATGAATATAGTTTCTGCATTATTATTAAGTTTATTTGTTGCGTTATTGATTACAGAAAATTATGGATATGGATATTGGATGATAAGTAGACCAATTTTCGCAGGTCCTCTTATAGGGTTAATAATGGGAGATGTTAAAACTGGTTTAGCAGTAGGAGCAAGTGTTGAATTAATGTTTATGGGGGTTTTACCTATAGGTGGCTCTGTACCTCCTAATGCACAGATAGCAGGAGTTATTGGTACAATATATGCAATACAATCTAATTCACCTTCATTAGGAATTTCTTTAGCATTACCAATTGGAATTTTAGCACAATTTCTTATAATGCTTGCTTGGAATATAAATATATTTATAGTTCATAAATCAGATAAAGCAATTAATTCAGGAAATACTAAAAAAATTGAATTAATACATCTATCAGGTATTTTAGTGTTTTTCTTAGTATTTTTTATAGCATCATTTTTAGCAATTTATTTTGGTAGTGATTTTGTTAAAAATATAAACGATGCTTTGCCAGCGTGGGTATCAGGTGGAATTGAAATAGCATCTGGATTGTTACCTGCCATAGGTATGGCAATGTTATTAAAAATGATGGACTTTAAAAAATATTGGCCATTTTTCTTAATAGGTTTTATATTATCTGTTTATTTAGAATTAAATGTTCTAGCTGTTTCTCTATTAGGTTTAGGAATTGCAGCGGGAATTATGAGTATAAGTAAAAAAGATGGTGAAAGATTAAGTATTGAAGAAGATGATGAAAAAGAAGACGGTTTGATAGAAAAGAAAGATCTGAGAAAAGTTGTTCTACGTTCATTTTTTACGATGTCAACAATAAATTACGAACGTTATATGAGTTTGGGATTTAATTATGCAATGATACCTATTTTAAGGAAGATATATCCTGATGAAGAGGAATATATAAAGGCTTTACAACGTCATAATGAATTTTTCAATTGTCATCCATATACAACAAATGTAGTACTTGGTGTAGCAACAGCATTGGAAGAGCAAAGAGCGATGGGGAAATTGGTAACAGAAGAAACAATTGCTTCTACTAAAACAGCGTTAATGGGGCCTTTATCTGGTATAGGAGATTCTGTATTTAAAGCAACTTTTATGACTATATTCGCAGCCATAGGAGCTGGTTTAGCACTTAATGGAAATATACTAGGGCCAATTATATTTATTGTTCCAAATGTAACATTAAACTTACTAACTAGATATTTTGGTGTTTTTTGGGGTTATAAATTTGGAGTTAAGCTAATTGTTAAAATGAAACAATCTGACTTAATTCAAAAATTTGTCCAAGGAGCTACGATTGTAGGTATGATGGTAACAGGATCTATGGTTGTAAATTTTGTAAAAATACAGTTAACTGCTACATGGGTAAGTGGTGGAAAAGAAATTATTTTACAAGAATTACTCGATCAAATATTTCCAAGTTTATTACCTTTAGTAATCACTCTATTGTTTTATACTGCATTAGTTAAAAAGAAAAAAGCAATATACTGGTTAATGATTGTATGTTTTATTATTGGACTAGCAGGTAAATTCTTTGGAATATTATAAGGAGTAGCTATGAAAGAAAAAGTATTAAATTATATTAAGGGTGGACTAATTGTTTCATGTCAGGCAAGGAAGGGATGGCCCATGTACGGGACCGATATAATGGTCGCTTTTGCAAAGGCTGCACAACAAGGTGGAGCGGTAGGAATACGGGCAACAGAGCCAGAAAATATTTCTGCTATAAAAAAAGAAGTTAATTTACCTATGATAGGAATATATAAACAATGGTTCGATAATTATGAAGTTTATATAACTCCAACATATGAAAGTGCAGAATCGGTAATAAAAGCTGGAGCTGATATTGTTGCAATAGATGGTACAAATAGGAGAAGACCAGGCGAAGAAACTCTTGAAGATATTATAGAGAAAATACATGTAAATTATCCAGAGATTATTGTAATGGCAGATTGTGATGGAGTTGAAAGTGCTAAATATTCTGAAAAGTGTGGAGCTGATATTGTTTCAACAACTTTAGTAGGGTATACTAATAGAATAGGAGAAAAAACTGGGTTTAATAGTGGAATTATTTCGGAAATAAAGAAAAATGTATCAGTTCCTGTAATAGCAGAAGGACATATTTCTACGCCAGAAGAATTGATAGAAGCATATGAAAAAGGTGCATTTTCAGTTGTTGTGGGTACCGCAATAACAAGACCTGAAATTATCACTAAAAAATTTGTAGATAGTTTAGAAAAATAATATAAATTATCTTTTGGGGGAGAAATGTTGTTAATAGAACGAATTGAGCAGCAGAAAAATTTTACGGAAGCAGAAATTAAAATATCTAATTATATATTAAATAATCTTTCTAAAATATCTTTAATGACTATAAAGGAAGTTGCTGAAGCTTCGCAAGTTAGTCAAGCTAGCGTTGTGAGATTTTGTAAAATGTTAGGAATTAGAGGATTTCCTGAATTTAAACTTGAATTAAATAAGGAAATTACAATTAGGGAAAGCAAAGATTTTAATATTGTCCGTAAAGATAGAATAGGAAAATTATCTCCAAAAGAAGTTTTTATAAATACCTTAGAGTTAGATACGATGGCGGTAAATCAATTGATAAATACATTAGACTTAAAAAGTGTTTTAAAATCAGTTGACTTAATATTAAATGCTAACACGATAGTAGTTTACGGGGTTGGTGCTTCAGCTATTGTAGCACAGGATATTGTATATAAATTTATAAAATTAGGGTTAAATGTTGATTTTAATCAAGATTTTCATTTTATGCTTTCAATTATTTTAAACATGAAAAAGAATGATATTTTCATAGCTGTATCAACAACAGGAGAAACGCAAGAAATAATAGAACTATCAAAATTTGCTAAAGAAAGAGGAGCTGTTGTTATATCAATAACAAGTCTTCAGAAATCAACACTAATAAAGTATACTGATATTGCTTTATATACTCCTGTATTAGAGGAATACTTTAGAGTGGCCAATATGGCAACTAGAATTTCTCAACTAGCAGTTGTGGATGTTTTATATATGAACTTATATGAGCAATTAGGGGATGAGGTTATAGATAAATTCTATTCATTAAGAGAAATAGTTGAGCGATTACGTAGATAAATCAAGAGCTTTAATATAATATGTTTTAAATTAATACCAACTGATAAATATTAACTATGAATTTTATATTTATCAGTTGGTATTATATTTTTATATGTATTATAGTAAAGATACATAATGTTTGTAAAAGTATGATTTATTGAAGATTTCAATAAGAAAATAGAAGTAGAAAAATCTTTGAAAGCATATTGAAATTGGATCCGGGTTACAAAAAATATAAGATTAGATATTTAATATATTACTTTGAGATACTTATTAGATATATGATTAATTTGAAACAACAAAGAATAGAACTAGTAAAAAAGTTATAAGAAATAGAAAGTTAAAAAATTCAAGGCTTTTTTCATCATATAAAAATAGAATTAGCAAGAGGTAATTATGAACACTAATAATAAACAATTTAATATGTATGGCTACAAGGAGCTTGTTAATAGGGTTTTTAAGAAAATTTATCCTATTATTGCTAGGCAGATTATAGAATATACTGAAATAAAAGAAGGTATCTGTTTGGATATTGGTTCCGGCACCGGAGATTTAGGTATTGAAATTGCTAAATTAACCAATATGAAGGTATACTTAATGGATATTAATTTAGACGGGAAAGATATTGCCAATGAAAAAATCAAGGATGAAAATTTGGAAAATAGAGTTTTACCTATTGTTGGAGATGTTCATAATATTTCTTTTGCCGATAATTCTATAGATTTAATTGTAAGTCGTTCTTCCTACAGATTTTGGAAGGACAAAACCAAGGCTTTTAAGGAAATTTACAGGGTTTTAAGAAAAGGTGGAAAGGCCTATATTGGTAAGGGATACGGTAGTAAGAACTTAAAGGAAGAAATAGAAAGGAACATGTTTAAAATAAATCCTGAAAAATGGTATCCCGGGAAAAAAGAAATGAACTTAGAGGAATTTAAAAAATATTTTTACAAGGCTTTAGAGGAAAATCAAATAAGTAAGTATAATTTTATTAGTAACAAGTCAGGTAACTGGTTAGTAATAGAAAAATAATAGGTTATGAAACAGGTTTAATTACCTGTTTTTCTTGGGTATAGTTATATATAAGAGGGAGTTTATTTTTAAATAATTTATTTTTAGTTAATTCATCTATTTTGTATTCCATAAAAAGAAAGGATTATTAAATAGTATAGAGTAATATAGAAAGGAGATATATTATGAAATATGATGAATTTAAGAAAAGAGTAACAAAACACCTAGGTAAGTACATGGAAAAGAATTTAGGAATTAAAGAAGATGGATTGTTTAAAAATAAGGAATACGGTCATGTTCTCTCCGATGAGTTAGTAGCTGAAAATTTTATTGGTGAAACCTATCCATTATATGAAAAGTATTGTCCAAATAAAGAACTTCCTGTATATTCTAACCATTTAAATTCCTCACAGGTTATGGGAATGAATTTCTTTTTACCGCTACTTGAAAATAGGGATATTTTAAATAGGGTAGTTGAAAAAATAATAGGCAAAGAAGAAGGAACTTTAACAGACCTAGTAACTGTAGACTTTGAACATAGGTGTGGACAAGATGAAAAAACGGAAATTGATTTATTCTTAGAATATGCAAATGGAATAAGAATATTTTTTGAAATGAAATACAGTGAAAATGGTTATGGAATCTTTTCAGGCTTTAATAGAGATGAAGTATGGGATAATAAATATTCCAACTTTATTGCAAATAGTCTTTACTTAAAAAACCTTACAAAGGAAGAGTTCTTCTATGACTATCAAATAAATAGAAATATTGGAATGATAAATAGTTTAAAGGACTATGCAGTTTTCATACTTCCTTATGATAATGAAAGTTTAATTAAGGAAATTACTAAGTTTAACTATAATAATGTAAAGACAGTTGATTGGAACTATTTGGCATATTATGTTTATAATTTAGTTGTAGGTAAAAATAGGGAATTGGAAAACCATTATAGGGAATTTATACTAAAGTATTTAGAATATTAAAAACAAGAAAGGATAGCGGCAGCTATCCTTTTTCCAATTTTCTTTTTCTTAAAATTCATCAAAGTAAATTTTATCGTCTGATATGTTTTTCTTATTTAGTGATTCTACTATGGATTGTATCATTACAGGGCTACCACATAGGTAGGCAGTGTAATTTCCAGAATCCTCTAAGTATTTTTCTATTGAGTTTGTAACTCTACCTCTGTCACCAACCCAAGTGGAATCTTCTGGAACTCTAGACAGGGTTGGCATAAATTTAAAGTCATGTAACTCCTCTTCAAACATCTTCAACTCGTCTAATAAGAATAGGTCATCTTCTGTTCTAGCTCCAAAGTAAAATCTTGCTTTTCTCTTTATATCATTATCTTTCATATGGTAAAGAATTGAACGTATTGGTGCAAATCCCGTTCCGGCAGCAACCATTACTATTTCACTGTCATCATCGTGATAATAGAAGTCGCCATAAGGACCGTTTAAATCAAGTTCAGTTCCTACATCTACGAATTTATGCATATAGGTTGTACATATTCCACCGGTAAATCCAATTAAAACCTCCAGATGGTTTTCGTCTTTTATAGATGACGCAACAGAATAGGCTCTGTAAACTTCTTCTGTATTACCTTCATATTCCGGAGCTTTAATTTGTATATATTGACCAGGTTTAAAACTGATTTTTTCTCCTTCAGGTAATTGAAATCTGAATTTTTTAATTTTGTCAGTCATCTTTTGAATATCTACAACTGTAACCTTATATTCTTTTACATTAAATAATTCTTCAGGTATTTCGATTTTTATATTTTCTTTTACCTTACATTGGCAGGAAAGTCTTATATTATCTTTTAATTCTTCCGGAGTAAGCCAAGGTTTTTCCGTTGCTAAAACCTGTCCTCCTCCTTCAAGAACTTTTACTTTACAATAACCACAAGAGCCTTTTCCACCACAGGCTGAAGGTATAAAAATCTTTTCATTTCGGAGTGTGTCCAGTAAACTGTTTCCTCCATCAACTTTATACTCTTTTTCGTCGTTTATTATTAAATTTACTTCTCCATAATCTGCAATGTATTTATCTGCAATGGTTAATATAATGGCGAAAAGAGCACACAAACCAGATATTATTGCTGTTGTTGTTAAAACTGTACTCATTTTCTCCTCCTATGATATTTGTACTATACCGGAGAATCCTATAAATGCCATTGCCATTATTCCCGTTATTATGAGGGTTATTGGAGCTCCTCTAAGTCCTTCAGGTAAGGCATTTTCATTTATTCTGGACCTTATTCCAGCCATAGAGATTATTGCAAGAGCCCATCCTAAACCTGATCCTATTGCAAAGCCAACTGTTTGTAAGAAGTTATATTGTCTTATAACCATAAATAAAGAAACTCCAAGAATTGCACAGTTAACTGTTATTAATGGTAAAAATATTCCCAAGGCATAATATAAATTTGGTATGTATCTTTCTAATACCATTTCCAAAAATTGTACAAAGGCAGCAATGGAAATTATAAATACTATAAATCTTAAATATTCAATATTAAACATTACCATTAATTCATATAGGAAATAATTTATTATTGTTGTTACTGTTATAACAAAAGTTACTGCTACTCCTAGTCCTGTAGCTGTTTCAACTTCTTTACTTACTGCAACAAAGGAGCACATTCCTAAGAAATTACTAAATATCATATTGCTTGTAAATATAGAAGCAAAGAATATTACTAATGGATGTATTGTCATTATTTTTTAGCTCCTTCCTTTTTGTTTCGTATATTATAAGCTATCCACATAATTATAGGTAGTATGAAGAAAGCTCCAGGTGGCATTACCATCATTGTCCAAGGAGTAAAGGATTGTGGAAGTATTCTTATTCCAAATAAAGAACCAAATCCTAGTAGTTCCCTAACAAAAGCAACTAGTAGAAGGACAATTGTATAGCCAATTCCCGAAATAAAACCATCAACAAATGAAGGAATTGGTTTATTAGCTATTGCAAAGGCTTCTGCCCTACCCATTATTATACAGTTGGTAATTATTAAACCAACGTAAGGTCCTAGTGTTTTACTCATTTCCGGCATATATGCTTTTAAGAATATATCTACTATTATTACATAGAAGGATATTACAAATACCTGTACCATCATTCTTATATGTTTAGGAGTAATATTTCTTAACAAGGATATTGTTAGGGAAGAAAAGGCTGTTACTACAGCTAGTGCTACTCCCATAACCAATGAATTCATAGCAAGATTAGTAACTGCAAGTGTTGAACAAAGTCCTATAACTTGTACTAGAACAGGGTTATCATATAATAATGCATCGGAAATTATTTTTTTATAATTGGTTTTTCCTGCCATACTACACTCCCTTTCTTGTATTTATAAAGTTCATTATATCTTCGTTAATCATATTTGTAACAAATGTAGATGTTTGAGTTGCACCTGTAATAGCATCGATATTTCCACCGGGAGCAGGTTTGTTAATTACAATTTCTCCTGATGATGAGTCAGAAATGTCAAGGTCCCTAAATTGCTCCTTATATTCAGGTTCAGCAATTCTACCTCCTAGTCCTGGTGTTTCCTCTTGTTTTATAAATTCGATTCCTGTCACAGTTTTTAAATCTGATTTTATTCCAAGATATCCGTCAATACTACCCCAAAGTCCAGGTCCGTCAAAAGGAACTGCATAGGCAACACTTTCACCGTTTTCTTCTTGAATATATAATTTTTTACCTTCATAATCTTCTTCTTTAATATTTTCCTTAAAAATTTCATCTATTTCCTGAGGTGTTGCTTCTTCTGGCAAAATATTAAATACGGAAAGTATTTTTTCTTGTAATTCAATTTTTTGATTAAATTCAATTACCGGTAAAGATACTTCATTTATAACTGCCAAAAGAAAAGTTAGTATTCCGGCTAGAAGAACCATAAAAACCACAGGAAAGATCATGCTTTTTTTCTTAGCCATTATACCACCGCCTCTTTTGATTTTTTCTTAGCTTTTCTTTGTTTTACAACATAGTCAATTATTGGGGCAAAGGTGTTGCCCATTAAAATAGCAAACATCATACCGCCGGAGAATAGTGCAAAACCTCTAATTATTACTGTTACTACTCCTATAATAAGTCCATAAATCCATTTTCCCGGAACGGTTTTAGCAGCAGAAATAGGATCTGTTGCCATAAATACTGTACCAAGTAAAAATCCACCAAGTAACATTCCATAAATAGGATTAGGTATTGTTTCTACTCCCATAAGATTGAAGATTCCAGACAAAACTGAAAAACCCAATACAGAGCCTGCCATTATTTGCCAAGATGCAACCTTTTTATAAATTAAGTAAATAGCAGCTAAAATTATTAGAATTTTGGAAGTTTCTCCAATAGCTCCTGATACATTTCCAATTAATAAGTTAGAAATATTAGTTAAAACTCCTTCATTTCTAAAGGCTAACATTGGTGTAGCTGTTGATAATGCATCAATATGAGGTAGGGTAAATGCTCCAAAACCTCCTGGCAATCCTTTAGCAGCTTCATTCCAAGCAATAGTTAATGGGTTAGGGAAGTTGATATAGATAAAAACACGTCCAACTAAGGCTGGATTAAAAATATTTTTACCAAAACCACCAAAAACCATTTTACCAAAGAATATTCCGAAAGCTATTCCTACAGCAGAAATCCAAAATGGTAACGATACCGGTAATGTCATAGTATAAAGAATACTGGTAATAATTACTGCCTCAGAGATTTTTTTCTTTTATACAATTTAACTTCACACAAATATTCTATAGCTACTGCAATGAATAAGTTTAATAATAGCAAGGCCAATACTCTCCATCCAAAATTATAAATAGAAAAAAGGCTTATAATTATTAATGGAACCAATACTGTACGCATCATTTTTTGTTTAGTAAAGTATTTTTCATATAAATTTTTCATATAATTCACCTCCTAATTAGTGTAGGTATAATATAATTTAATACTGTTATGAAAACGTATTAGTATAAAAAACACCTACTTAAAATTATTGTATCATGATTTAGATAAATATTAAGATTTCAATGGTTATATTTCCAATTTTCAAGTAATTTAAACAAAATATTTAAGACTGATTTTATTAAAGCTAAGTAAGATTTTTATATTTTTCATTAAAATTTAGGTTTAAAAAAGATTTTTTAGATGAAGAAACTTAATAAAAAGAAAAGTAATTAATATGAACTATAAAAATAAAACACAAGAAATAAAATAGACAAAGCTTATAAAACTAATATATATATGGTATATATTAATATAGGTTTGAATTATTTCTAAAGTATATATTTATTTTAGAAAGATAAAATACATAAAAAAACAAATATTATTTTTTTAATATAAAAATTTAATATTTTAGTAAATGAGAAATTCTTACATTTTTGAAACAATTACAAAAGTAAAGAAAATAAATAATCTTGCCTATTCTGTTATTAAGGAAGAAAATAAAAGTTTATAAGTAAATATTTGAGGTATGAAGTATATAGAATAAAAATTAAAGGAGATATTAAATGAAATTAAGTGCAAGAAATCAATTAAAAGGCAAAGTAGTGGAAATAGAAAAAGGTGCTGTAAACGGAATTGTAAAAATTGATATTGGTGGAGGAAATATTATTTCTTCAACTATTTCAATGAGTTCAATTAATGAGCTAAATTTAGAAGTAGGAAAAGAAGCTTATGCTATTATTAAGGCAACTTCTGTAATGGTAGGTATTGATTAAAATTAATTTTTAAAGACAGTTTTTACTGTCTTTTTTTATGTAAAAAATTTTAGATAGTCATAGTAAAAAAATTCATTATTCTTTAATCTTCAGTGGTAAATTATGACTTTTTGTCCTATAATCATATAGGTAGTAAGTTGTAAATTTAATTTGGGGTAATAAAATATTTTGTGAATTTAAATATTTTATTTTGTTGTATATTAATAATTGGAGAATAATATGAGATATACTGAATTTAACAAGAGAATAAAAGAACATTTAACAGACTATAAAAATAATGTTTTAAGGATTAAGGAAAATGGCTTATATAAAGGTGAAGAAAAAGGACATGTTTTACCTGGAAAAGTAGAAGATAATTTTTTAAGTGATACATATTCATTGTATACAAAATACTGTAATGAAAATAGACTAAATACATATTCTAACCATTTAAATTCATCTCAAATAATGTGTATGAATTTTTTTCTACCATTATTTAATAGGAAAGAGGTTTTCAATAAAATTATTTCAGAAACATTAGGAGTTAAAGAGGAAGATTTAGGTGAAATTATAGATTTTTTCTGTAATGCCATGCATAATGAGAAGTATCAATTTGACATATATGTAGAATATTCCAGCGGCTATAAAATATTTCTTGAAACAAAATATAGTGAAGAGAATTTTAGAACTTTTCAAGGAGAGGACAAGGACCAAGCTTGGGAAGAAAGATACAAGGATTTATTAAAGGATAGTTTATATTTAAAGGATTTGGAAAAAGAGGACTTTTACAAAGACTATCAGATTTATAGAAATGTTGCTTTAATAAAAAATAAAAAAGACTATGTTATATTTCTATATCCTTTTGATAATGAAAAAATTAAAAACAAATTAAATAACTTTAAATTTGCTCAAGTTAAGGAAGTAGATTGGAATTCTGTAACCTATGATGTATTAAAACTATTGAAAAATACAGAACTAGAGGAATATTATAAGGAATTTTCAATGAAATATTTAAATTATTAAAAAATAGTCCAACATATTGAAAGTTGGACTATTTTCTTTATTTGTTTTTATTACAATTACGCATTCTTTCAGATCTTCTTTCATGACGATGCTCTTGGCGATTATCTTTTCTTTGCCCATGTCCATGGCAACCTTCTTCACCGTGATGGTGTTTATGGTTATGACATCCACCTTCACCATGTTTATGTTGATGATTATGTTCATGATGATGGTTACAATTTGCTTTTCCAGTTAAAGGAAGTTGTCCCTTTATAAAGGAGTTAACTTGTGCATCTGCTTCTCCAGAAGCTCCAGAATATATTGTAATTCCCGCTTCTTGTAAGGCATTTACTGCACCGCCACCAATACCTCCACAAATTAAGGCGTTAACATTGTTTTCCACTAGAAAATCAACTAAAGCACCATGTCCACTGGCAGGTGTTTGAACTATTTCCTGTTTAATAATATTTCCATTTTCTATTTCATATATTTTAAAATTTGGTGTTCTTCCAAAATGAGGAAAAACTTGATTGTTTTCATAAGTTATAGCTACTTTCATTTTATTCATCCCCTCAATATTTTCTATTTTTGTGCTATAATTTCCACCTTCAATAATAATAGGTAAGGATTCAACAATTGCTCTTGAAACCTTTTTTCTTGCCGATTGTAAAAGAGTCTGAACCGTTTGTCGTGATACATCCATAGATTCTGAAGCTTCCTGTTGGGAAAGTCCTAAATAATCTACCAGCCTAAAAGATTCCCATTCTTCTAAAAGTAAATGAATAGTGGAATCAGAAGCAATGTTAAAATCTTCTACTGGACTAAACATGGTATAACGGGGTTTTGCTCTTACAATTTTGTTACTAATTTTTCTAGCCATAGTCACCTCTTAGACTTTATTATTAGCATATGCTAATAATAATACTTTTATTGTTTTTTGTCAAGTTTGATTTTAGAAAATTTAATAATTATTTATCTTTATAATGTTGTACTCTGTGGAAATTTTTATAAAAAGTAAAAGATTATTTTTAATAAAAAAGGATATTAAATATGTAGGTTTAGTAATTAATTTAGTTAGGGAGGAGAGATGGAATATATAATAAAACATTTAACATTAGATAAGGCTATGGAATTTACTAAGTGGAAATATGATGGGGAATATGCAATTTATAACTATCCAGCTTGGAAATATATGCTAGAAAAAAATTATAGTATAACTAATGAGAGAAAAAGGAATGAAGAATATAGAGGGATTTTTGAAAAAAATGACCTAATTGCAGTTTTTAGATTTTTTTATTTAAGGGATGAAATCTTTGTTGGTTTAGGTTTAAAACCACAGTTATGTGGTAAAGGACTAGGAAGTGAAATTATGGGTATAATATTAAACTATGCAATAGAAAATAGTTTAAAAACCTTAAATCTTAAGGTTAGGAATTTCAATAAAAGAGCAATTAAATGCTATTTAGAATCTGGTTTTAAAATAAAAAAAGATGATTTTTCAAGAGAATATAATTTTACCTATATGGTATGGAAAAATAAAGAGTAGTAGATTATATAAAATTAAACTGCATAAATAATTTTTTAATCTATCGGAGATTGTTAAAAACATGTATAATTGTATTTAATAGATTTTAGTAATACTACTATGGAGGGGAAAATGAAATTAGGTTTAATAATAAATCCTGTTGCAGGAATAGGTGGATCTGTTGGTTTAAAAGGCAGTGACGGTGAAGAAGTACAAAAACTTGCCTTAGAAAAAGGAGGGACTTATCAGGCTAATAAAAAAGCTAAAATAGCCCTAAATCAAATTAAAGATTATAGGGATAAGGTTACTTTTATTACAGGTTTTGGAGAAATGGGAGAAAATGCCCTAAAGGAATTAGGATTTTCCTATAAGCTAGTTGGAGAAAATAAGGAAAAAACAACCTTTGAAGATACCGAAAAACTAGCAAAAGAAATGGTTAAAGAAAATATAGATTTACTTGTTTTTGCAGGTGGAGATGGTACAGCCAGAAATATATTCAATGCTGTTGAACTTTCAGTTCCCTGTGTAGGTATTCCGGCAGGAGTTAAAATTCATTCTGCAGTTTATGCCAATAATCCTAAAGATGCAGGTCTAGTTGTTAAGGAATTTATAGAAAATCCTAAGGATTTAAAAATAGAAAACTCCGAAGTAATGGATATAGATGAAGATAAATTTAGACAAAATATAGTAGAAGCTAAACTATATGGCTATTTACAAGTTCCAAGAATACAAAATTTAATGCAAGGTTCAAAATCGCCGGGAAGCTCTAGTGAAGACGAAATAGAGGGAATGTCGGCTGAAATAGAAGATCGTATAAAGGCCGGCAAGGAAGATACCTGTTATATTTTTGGAACAGGTGGTACAACTTACGCTATTTTAAAGGACTTAGGCTATGAGGGAAGTTTACTAGGAGTAGATATTTTATATAAAAATGAACTTGTTATTAAAGATGGAACAGAAGGAGAAATCTATGATTTTATTAAGGACAAGGAAGTAAAATTAATAGTTACTGCAATAGGTGGTCAAGGGCATATTTTTGGAAGAGGAAATCAACAACTTAGCCCAAGAGTATTAAGAAAAGTTGGTAAGGACAATATTTGGATAGTTGCTTCCCATAGTAAATTATATGGAATACCGGACAGTTTTTTAAGAATAGACACATCAGACGAAGAACTGGACAAGGAACTTTCAGGTTATTACAAGGTAATAATGGACTGGAAAAGAATAATAGTATATAAGGCACAAGCTTAAAAGGGACCATTTGGTCCTTTTTTATATAAAAATGATATACTGTAAATAAGAAGAAGCTAAGGGAGAAAACTATATGGAATATATTTTAATTTACAGTATTGCTTTAATACTGGTGTTAATTACAGAAATATCTAATTTTAAAATTGAAATACCAGGAAGAAGATTTAATAAAAAAAGAATAACAGGATTTATTTTTATAATTGGGTTTTCCTTAGTTATATATTATTTTTCAAGAGATGTTTATTTAGCCATGCCAATTGTAATTATAGCCTCTGTAATAAGTTTCTTTAAAATTGGAATTAGTAAAGATGGAATTCAAGGGTATGGAAAGACTTTTTTAAGACCAAAGGAAATTTCCAAGGCTATTTTAAAAGAGAATAAAGATGGGATACATTTAGTTGTACTAGGAAAAAAGGGTTCTGATGCTATATTGGATTTTAATATAGAATATAAAGAAGAAGTTATTAACTGGCTAAAAAATCATAATATTAATTTAGATATAAGACAAATTATAAGGAAATTAAAGTAGGAATAAGATGAAAATAGAAAATAATAAGATAGTTATACGCTCTGCAAAACTAGATGATGCAAAACAGCTTAATACCTGGTGGAATGATGGAAAGGTTATGGAACATGCCGGTTTTCCTAAAGGACTAGGTGAAAGTTTAGAGAAGACAAAAAGACTTGTTAGTGAAAATGAAAATCAACTTTCTCAAAGATGTGTAATTGAAATAGATAGTAAGTTAGTTGGAGAGTGTTCCTATAGAATATATAAAAATGAAGCAGCAATAGGTATTAAGATTTGTGACTTTAATTATCAAAATAAAGGTTATGGTACAGAGCTTTTAAAGTTATTAATAAAATTTCTTTTTGAAGATGAAAATTTAAATTCAAGAGAAAAAATTAATAGAATATTCTTAGATACTAATTTAAATAATAAAAGAGCTCAAAGAGTTTATGAGAAAATTGGTTTTAACAAAGTTGGTACAAGAAAAAATTGTTGGAAGGACCAACTTGGAAGATTACAGTCAGTAGTGGATTATGAAATGACAAGGAAAGATTATAACAATTTATAGGTAAAGGAAATGGAAGAATTATATATAACCTTAACAGGTTTGAAATATTATGCTGCATCTGAGTTATTAAAGGTTGGAATGGAATTAATATGTATTAAGGATTTTGACAATAAATATGACCAAGATGCAATAGTTGTAATAACAGAGGATTTATTTGTCGTCGGTTATGTTGCCAATAGTCCCTATACAGTAATTAAGGGAACGAGAAGTGCTGGTAGAATTTATGACTACATAGGGTTAGGAATTTATGTTGAAGTAAAATTTATAACAAAGGATTCAGCTATTTGCAAGGTATTAGATAAGGATATATCCGATGTACTATACAACAAAATTATGTTAAATAAAACATTTAAGTTAACTTAACGTTGTAATTTTAAATATTTATTTAGAGATGCAACGAAAATTAAAATAGCAGTTATAGTTAATCGAGTTAACAGTTTTTCCATTTCTTTTAATTCTGGTCTTTCTTTGTTAGCTCCCGTTACTTTTTCTTTAAATATTCTATCTATTCCATATTTTTCTAAAGCATCTATTTGTAGATTTAGATTCTGATCTTCTGTACTTACCCTTGCATACCCAAATATCATAAATATCTCCATGATTTTTATTTTAATAGTATCATAACTTAACTCCCTATACAACAAAAGAAACTATGATATTCATACGAGTTTAAGCGCCATAAAAGCACAAAAAATAGGGCCTTTTATTTAATTTCTAAAAAGTCCTATAATCGTCCGTTTTTGATACTATTATTTTTATAGTTTATCATGCATGTTTTTTATGAAAATCTTTCCAATATTTCCTTAACGGTACAAATACCTCTCTCGCGCTCGGTACCCCTATGTTCACAAATGAAAGATAAGGGAATTATTAAAATAGAATTTAGCTTTGAAGAATTAAGAGAGTTAAGCAATTATAAATATACAGCTTACGATAGATTTATAAAGGATATTGAAGGAGTATATGATAAATTAATACAATTAAATATCAAAATAGGTACAAATGAAGAGTTTACAAAATTTGTACTATTTACGGAATACACAGTCAGTATAAAAAAGGAAAGTGTAATTATACAGGTAAATGATAAATTTAAAGATATATTAAATAGTATAACTGGGAATTTTACCAAGTTTGAATTAAAGGAATTTACTAAATTAAGGAGTTCTTATTCTAAAACAGCATATAGACTTCTTAAACAATATAGAACAACTGGATATTACATAGTTCAAATAGATGAGTTTAGGAGAATTTTTGATGTTCCTAAGAGTTATAGAATAACAAATATTACAACAAATATATTAGATCCTATAAAAAATGAATTAGGATATTATTTTAATAATTTAAGAATTAATAAAATAAAAGGAAAAGGTAAAAGAAAGAGATTTATAGAATATATTGAGTTTAATTTTTCTCCACAAAATGATATAAAGAAAGATGGTAAAAAAACATTTAGAAAAGAAAATGGGGAGTACTATGAAAATCATATTTATAACTTTACAGAAGAAGAAGCTATAAAGACTTATCCTGAAATAAAACCTTTATCAGAAAGAAAGGAAGAACAATTAAAAGGACAACAAAAATTAGATGAAATATTAAAAAAATCATTATTAAAGGATATTGAATAATGGAAAAAACTATTAAATAATGGAAAAAACTATTAAACAATTAGCTGATGAGTTAGGGGTTTCAAAAGATAAAATAAAATATCAAGTAAGAAAATTACCTAGTGAATACTTAAGCAAAAAAAATGGAATTACCTACCTATCAAATGATGCTATAACAATAATAAAGAATGAGTTAGAGGGTAAAATACCTAATAAATCAATAGGTAATAAAACCAATTTACCTATTAATTTTACCCATCAAATAATAAAGGATAAAAATACAGAAATAGAATTTTTGAAAAATCAAATAGAAAGATTAAACAATCTTTTAGATCAACAGCAAAAATTAAATTTAATTAGTCAAAATCAGTTAGAAAATAAGATTTTAGAACTCAGAGAAAAAGAAGATAGTAAGAAGTGGTGGCAATTTTGGAAATGAAAATACACCACTATATATAGTGTTTTGGACATAAAAAACCATGCTTTCGGAAAGTTTGTTCCTAAAAGCGTGGTTTTAAGCCATTTAAGAAGTCACAAAAGAATATTTTCGTGTCTTTATTGAGATTGAATATTTAAAAGCACATCTATTAAAACATAATTTACATCACCTTTTTCCCAATCGGAAATAGATTCTTTATTAGCTTCAGTATCACTAGAACGTCCAACCTTTCCACCATTTCCTATAACAGAAGTTGAATGTGGTTTATCGCTAGTATATTTTGAAACTACCATTTTGTCATTAACTTCATATTTCCAATCTTTGATTATATTTACAATGTCAAAATCTAAATCCAAATTATCTTCACTATCAGAATCAGTTATAAGTTTACTTTCCTTTATCTCTTTAATAACAAGATTTTTACCATTTAAAGCAATGCTTCCCTCATATATTTTGTCATCTTTCCCCAAAGCTTTAATTATAAAATTTTCTTTATCCTTAATTCCTTCATTCAAAAAGAATACTTGATCATCTTTTTCAATATCTTTATCAGCTATCCTAACAACAGATTGAAACTTACCATTAGATAAGCCTATATTCTTAAACGAAGTATCTGTTTCATTAATAACTTTTAACGTATATTTTTCAGGTTCACTTTTACCACAACCTACAAAACTAAAAAGCACCCCAGTAAGTAAAACCATCATTAACATTCCCTTAAATTTTTTCTTCATCTTATACCTCCATATTAATTTTTTGTTAAATATATACATCTGTCACAAAAATCTCTTACCTTGCTATCATGAGTAACTATTAAAATAGTCTTACCCTCATTATTAATCTCTTTTAAAATACTTAAAATCAAATCTCTATTATTCTTGTCAAGAGAACCTGTTGGTTCATCAGCAAGTAATAGATTAAAAGGTTTAAGCAAGAGTCTTGCAATAGAAATTCTCTGTTGCTCACCCCCAGATAATTCATAAATGTAACTGTTTATCTTATCCTCTAAATTGACTTTTCTTAAAGCTTCAATCTTTTCTTTTTTCTTCCTACTTTTAGACAACTTAGAGTAAGACATAGCTATCTCCAGATTTTCCCTTACAGTATAATTTTCCACTAGAGCAAAATTCTGGAACAAATACCCTATCTCATTTCTTCTCAGTAAAAGAGCTTCTTTTTTATTTAATGCAGGATTTTTTATATCATTAATACTGTAGTCACCACTATCATAGCTCTCAAGCAAACCTATAATATTTAATAAAGTACTCTTGCCACATCCACTTTCTCCAAAAATAGATATGAGTTCTCCCCTTTCAACCTCAATGCTCACATCCTTTAAAATTTCATGACTACCATATTTTTTAGATATATTCTTTAAAATAAAATGACTCATGCTAATCTCCTTTAAGCGTCTTAATAGTATTTTTCATATTATTTAAATTAATAATTTTAGTAGCTATAAATAATTGCATAACTAAAATCACTAAAAATATCATTATTAATTGTGCGATATTTCTTATATTTACAAAATTAAAATACGTGTTACTTACAACAAGTAAAATAAAAGCAATCATATTTGTATAAATTATTTTAAAAATAAACTCTTCATAAATTTTAAACTTATTTATTCCCATAAGATTTTTTACAGCAATTAATTTTTTGTTTCTTTCAATAAATAAAATTGTTTCATTTATTACACCAGAAATTAAAATTCCAAAAGACACTATTACTGTTACAAAAATAGAAATTAACTTTCTATTATATTCTTCAATATAACTAGAATAATCATCATACACAGTAGTTATAGAAAGTATATTTTCTTGTAAATTGTTTTCTACTATATATTTTTCTAAGCTTTTCATAGGATTATAGTACTCCTCAATATGTGTATGGTACCATCTGTTTTGAATTGAGTTTATATAAATATCTGACAAGTCTCCAAAGTTAGTTTT
This sequence comes from Miniphocaeibacter sp., assembly GCF_049276255.1. Taxonomy (NCBI): domain Bacteria; kingdom Bacillati; phylum Bacillota; class Tissierellia; order Tissierellales; family Peptoniphilaceae; genus Miniphocaeibacter; species Miniphocaeibacter sp. The sequence continues at coordinate 3,845 of NZ_JBASWB010000016.1, read as the reverse complement.
ATTAACCAAAAATATTAACTTTGGTTTTATTAATCTATTTTTCTGACTTATTTTAAAGTTGTAAGAAAACATATTTGGAATATCATTGTAGTAAATAATTTCTTGTTTTAAAGTATCTTTGTAAAATTCCATCTTGGAATTTTCATTATCCATATCATAACCAAGTTCCTTCACACTAAATTCAGTAAATAATTTTTGTTGCTCTCTTTTTTCACTTTTATTTAATAGCTCATTATCTGGATCTATTCCAATTTGATTAGCTTTGGCACCAACATATGCTTCATTCCAAATAGAGTATTGGAACAAATGAGTTTTCTTCAAATATTTTTTCAAATCCTCTTCTTGACCTTTAAGGGAAGAATCAGCAATTACATATAAAGTATCTTCTTCCTTTTCGAAATCAGGTAAAATGTCATTTAAACTACTTTTGTTAGCCTCTAAGTAGGCTCTGTTTACATATACTTCATCACCTTCAAATACATAACTTTCTTCATCTTTCTCGAAAGTAAACATAGGATTATATTTATTTCCAGGTCTAAATAAAATTCCACTATCCTCTGTAGAGTCGTAAAAACTCTTTAGTCCTTTAAGTAAAGGGTATGCAAATATATAATCGCTTTGCATTTTTTCATATTCACCAATATTTATGTCTGCATACTGTTTAGTCCTTTCCCAATGTTCTTTGTTTTTCTTTGAACTTTGAAGATCTTTAAATTCTCCTAACATATTAAAAGAAAGTACAATTAATACCATTGTAAAAAACATTCTTAAGAGTATAGACATATAGTTGTTTATTCTAATCTTTCCTTTTAATGAACTAAGAATATTTATTCTAAAAATAAAAATACTAGAAGAAATGATACAAATAAATAAAAATACAACAAATACTAACAAATATTTGATTGAAAAATTGTACAAACTTGCAATCTGACCTATTATACTTTTCCTAAGAAGATAAATGCCAAATACAAGTAAGTTTACTCCAAAAAACAGTGAAGTAATCTGTAGAAAATTTCTAACCATAACTTTTAAAATTATTTTAAAATTACTTTCTCCAAATAATTTACTAATAGCAAACTCTCTAGATCTTAAAATAATAATGTAAAAATACAAAAATATAATCACAGTAAATAAACTAGCAAATAATAAAACTATATTGTTTATATCACTTACGGAAACATCAAGAAAACCATGCAAATAATTAGCTTCACTATTAGTTGCTTCTACATGTTCAATGCCATTTATAATTTCAATGATGTCTGAGTAATTTCCCTTATATCCAGACAAAACATAATCACCAGAAACCTTGTGTCCTTCAATCTCCTCTATGGGCTTAATGTAAAACACTGTATTATTAATAGTATTTACTTTCTTAATATCTTTATCATTAATATTATTTTTACTATCATTTGTAACAACAGTTTTTGAACTTACATTACTTTTATCTCCTAAGTTATCAACTATTCTTTGTAAATAATTACTTTCATCAAAATAAATAGAGTACAGTATTAAATTGTTTTCACCATCATTCTTACTGGGAGAGTAGTTTAACTTTTGAATATTTACTTTATATTCTTTAGTTATTTCTTTAAGCTTATTAATTACATCTCTAGAAGAAATTCCTTTATCATCTACTATTATAGAAATATTTATATTATCGCTTAAAATAAAATTTTCAAGCTGATTGCTACCATATGTATACAAAAGTAAATATGAAGTAGCAAAAGACAATGCAATAACTAAAAATGTAATAAAAATTTTAATTTTTTTCATATACCCTCCTCAATATATATAATAATATCAGCATATTTTTACAAAACCATTTCTAAATTATTAAAAAATCATTACTAAATTATTAAAAAATCATTAAGAGCTATTATAAAATAATACTACTATTTTTAAATTGCTCTTAATGTATTGTTATTTAAGAAGATTTAATTTTTGCTAATTATTTAGTATTTGCCAAGCTCTATTTCCAGACCAAGCTTTTTCCCAAGAAGCTTTTGCAGTTGTTCCCTTTCCAACCCAACCAGAATATCCTTTTTTTCCAACAGCCCCTTGCACATGTGTTTCGTGTGTTTTCGAGCCATGATAAAAATTAGACCATACATGGCTACTATTCACACCATGTCTCCACTTTCCACCTAACCAGTTTTTAGTTCCACTATCATACGCTAAAGATACAGTTCCTATAAGTACAGAACAAATTAATAATAGTGACATTATTCTTTTTTTCATTTTATACCTCCATTTTTCAATTCATGGGGTACCGAGCGCGAGAGGGATATTTGTACCGTTAAGAAACAAATAGTCTCTATTTCTAGCACTTTGTACAATTCTAAATATTTAGCTTTCTGAGTTTTTTAGGAGTGGAATGAATATCAAATTTATATTCTCCCAAAAAGGTTATATGTTGCCAATTAATTGGAGAAATATGTTCCATGTATTTAGTGATTTCAGGATCTTTTTTCACCATATAATTATATGCTTCTTGCAAGTATACAGAGTTCCATATACTAATGGAATGGATAGGCTACACTAAATAGGACAGTTTTATACCAAACATGATAGAATCTAAATAATAAAAACAAGGAGTGAAATCATGAGTGGTAAAGGTAAGAGGTACGATGATAAATTTAAAGAACAAATGGCAAAAATCTATAATCAAGGAAATCATACCTATCGTAGTCTAAGTGAAGAATATGGAGTTTCAACAGCTGCATTAAGAAGTTGGGTAACAAGATATAATAATTCCAAATCATTTAAAATTGATGATAATAGAACAGAAGAAGAAAAGGAATTAATAAGACTTCAAAAAGAAAATCAGCAATTGAAGATGGAGAATGATATTTTATACCCTGAAGGGCACACGAAGCAAGCTGCACTACTACTAGGCAAAAAATAGATTTAATAATATCAAATCGTGATAAATATAGTATTAGTGCTATGTGTAGGTTCTTAAAAATTCATAGATCCATTGTTTATTATTATCTAAATAGATCCATATCAAGCAAATCCAATTTAAAACTAGTAGAGCAGATAAAAGAAATATTTAGGAAGAGTAAAAACAACTATGGAACTAGAAAAATAAAGAAAAAACTAAGAGTACTAGGTTATCAAGTTTCTAGACGCAAAATATCTAAAATCATGCAAGAAAATAGTTTAGTTTCTAATTATACAGTAGCACAATATAAAGTACATAACTTAAAATGTAATGAAGCGAAAACAGAAAATATATTGGATAGAGAATTTAACAAAAGGGATAATCTAGAAGTTGTAGTAAGTGATTTAACATATGTAAGAGTTGGAAAATCTTGGAATTACATATGCTTACTAATTAATTTATACAACAGGGAAATCATCGGATATTCCGTAGGTAAAAATAAGGATGCAAAATTAATCGAACAAGCTCTTCTTAGTTCTAAATACTCATTAAGTAAAATACAGTTATTTCATTCAGATAGAGGGAGTGAATATGATAATAAAGTAATAGATGACCTTTTAAAAATCTTTAAGATAAAAAGATCTTTAAGTAGAAAAGGTAATCCTTATGAGGGTCTGCCCCAGCATAGCGAGGGTACAACGCAGTAAGTGAAGCAACTAATAAAATTTTAAAAACCGAATTAATTTATCAACACAAATTCAAGAATCTAGAACAATTAAAATATGAACTGGAAAAATATATTTATTGGTATAATAATGATAGAATACACGGTTCCTTAGGATATCTAAGTCCTATAGAATACAGAAAATTACATATGACAAGTTGAATTTCTATAAATAGATAAGAATATTTTCAAGGTTTAGGCTATGGCAAATTATGTCTTTTAATTTGGGCAACGCCT
>NZ_JBASWB010000015.1:0-2297 GCF_049276255.1 Miniphocaeibacter sp. | reverse complement strand
TATTTGATTAGTCTGATTTTCAGTCCAAATATCACCATAGTTAAAATCTTGATATTCCTTATTAAAACAATTTTTACAACCTAAGGTACATCCTGTTACAAATATTGTTGTTCTAACACCTGGTCCATTTGCTACATCAAATTCTCTAATTTGTGCATATCTCATTTTATATGTGTAATACCCTATCTTTTATTTCTTTTGTTCTACCTTCATTCCAGAAGTTTTCACCTAAATAACCACAAGTTCTTCTTGTTACATTCATTTTAGCTGTGTCTTTGTTTCCACATTGAGGACATTCCCATTCATTGTTTTCATTTAGGGTTATTTCTCCATCAAAGCCACATACTTGGCAAAAATCGGATTTAGTATTAAATTCCGCATAAGTTATATTATCATATATATATTTTACCATTGTTTCCAAGGCTTCTAAATTATGAGCCATATTTGGAATTTCTATATATGAAATACATCCACCTTTTGATCTATCTTGAAATTTAGCTTCAAATTTAAATTTATTAAAAGCATCTATTTCCTCTCTAACATCAACATGAAAACTATTTATATAGTAACCCTTATCTGTTACATCTTTAATAACTCCAAATCTCTTTCTATCTATTGAATTAAATCTATGAGTTAAACTTTCTGCTGGAGTACCATATAAGGCAAAACCAAGTCCTGTTTCCCTTTTCCATTGAGCTATTTTTTCGTTTAAACGATCCATAATCTTCAATGCAAATTCTTCACCTTTTTCAGATGTATGGCTTTCCCCTGTTGTTAAAAGAGTCGCTTCATATACTCCAATATATCCTAATGTTACTGTAGCATATCCGTTTGTTAATAGTTTTGAAATAGGCTCGTGTTTACCTAGTCTAGCTATTGCTCCATGTTGCCAATGTATAGGTGAAGAGTCACTATTTGCTTTTTGTAATAATTCATATCTTAACATACAAACTTTTTTACATAATTCAAGTCTTTTATCTAAGATTTGGAAGAATTTACTTTCATTTCCCCCTGCTAATATACCTATTTGAGGTAAATTAATTGTAACAACTCCCATATTGAATCTTCCATCAAATTGATAGATTCCATTTTCATCTTGCCATGGTGATAAAAATGCCCTACATCCCATTGGACTAAATACATTTCCTTCATAATTTTCTCTCATTTTCTTAGCGGAAATATAGTCTGGATACATTCTTTTTGCAGTACATCTAATTGAAAGACTTGTTAAATAATAATATTTACTATCTTCATAAATATTGTTTTCATCAAGAACATATATTAATTTAGGGAATGCTGGTGTTACATAAACTCCAACTTCATTTTTAATACCTTGAATTCTTTGTTTTAGGATTTCTTCCACTATCATAGCTGTTTCTTTTTCGTATTGATCTCCCTCAACTACATGCATAAATAATGTTACAAATGGTGCTTGTCCATTACTGGTCATTAAGGTATTAATTTGATATTGGATTGTTTGTATACCTGACTCTAAATCTTTTTTAGTCATTTTATCAGCCATTTTCTCAGCTAATTTTATATCCCCAATAGTTTCTAATGCTAAATTTAAGTTCTTTTCATAGCTTCTTCTTAAATATTTTCCTAAACACCTAATGTCAATACTTTGTCCGCCATACTGGTTACTTGCAATTTGGGCTATAATTTGTGTCATTACATTACAAGCTACTTGAAAAGATTTTGGTGATTCTATCATCTTTCCATTAACTACAGTTCCATTATCCAACATATCCTTCATGTTTACTAAACAGCAATTAAACATAGGTTGAATAATATAGTCCATATCATGTATATGTATTGCACCTTCGTCATGAGCTTGAATTAAATCCGTTGGGATGATTTTTCTTTTAGCAATATCCTTTGAAACTTCCCCTGCTATTAAATCCCTTTGTGTTGAAGCTATATAAGCATTTTTATTTGAATTCTCACTCATTAATTCTGAATTTTCAGTATTTAATAATCCTATTATACTAGCATCTGTAGTATTGCTCTCTCTTTTATAAGTTTGAACTGCCTTATAATTTTCATAGGCCCTAGCAGTTGCAGGATTATTATTTTGTATTAATTTATAATATACCTGATCTTCAATATCTGTAATAGTTAAAGTTCTTCCAGTAGTTTTAGAAAAATCCTCTATTTCATCAGCGATTTTTTCAGCTAGATTTTCTTCATAAACTCCAGTACTACTGTTCATTGCTTTTTTTATAGCAGATACTATTTTATTTTTATTAAATTCTACAATATTTCCATCTCTTTTAATTACATTCATTTTATCACCC
>NZ_JBASWB010000014.1:0-36202 GCF_049276255.1 Miniphocaeibacter sp. | reverse complement strand
TAGATGACTTTGAGTCTAAGGCTCCTGTTGGTTCATCTGCCAGTAGTATTTTAGGGTTTATTATTATTGCCCTTCCTATTGCCACCCTTTGTTTTTCCCCACCTGATATTTGATAGGGATATTTGTTTTTAAGTTCCAATATCCTTAATTTTTTCATTACTTCTTCACTTCGTTTTTCTATTTCATCAGGATTAACATTGGACAGTACCAAAGGTAGCTCTATATTTTCCTGTACGTTTAGAGTTTCTAGTAGGTTAAAGTCCTGAAATATATAGCCTATATTTTCCCTTCTAAATTTAGATACTCCCGACTTACTTATTTCTGAAACATTTTTCCCTGCTATATACAAGTCCCCTGCTGTCGGTTCGTCTAAGGTAGCTATTATATTTAATAAGGTAGACTTTCCTGAACCGGATTCTCCCATTATTGCTACAAACTCACCTTTTTCTACTTCTATTGTTATTTTCTTTAAGGCTTCTACTGAAACCGCTGAAAATTTTGATGCATATATTCTCGATATATTTTTAAGCTCTAATAAACTCATAACTACCTCCATCATATATTAATTATATACCTTAATTCCTTACTATATATTAAAAAATCCTCACAAAATATATGGCAAAGAAAAAGTACCAAGATATTATATCTTATGGTACTTTCCTACTATTTTAAAATACTTCTTTCAATAATTATTCTTTTGTATTTTTTTGATGTTACTATATAAGTTAAACTATAAATTACTGTATATATAATTACAGCTGTTAAAAATGTAATATTCATTTCTCTCATTGATGCTACATCAATATAGGATGCCATATTTGTAGATAGGCTTAAGGTTAATAAAAAATGTATTATGGATATTAACAAAGGCACAAAGAAGAATATTTTTATTTGTTTTTCTACACTTTCTCTTATTTCCTCTTCAGATAAGCCTATTTTATACAACTTCTTAAATTGATTTACATCTTCATAACCCTCAACTATTTGTTTATAATATAAAATCATGAAAAAATTAATTAGAAATATTAAGCTTATATAGGTTGAATAAAATACAGCAGCACCATTAATTACATAAATAAAGGATAAATACCTTGCATTAACTGTTGTAATTACCGATTTCTCCATTCCAATATGAAATGTTCTACTATAATCGTCTTCAACCTTATTTAAAAATTCTTTAATAGTTTTAAAATCCCCATCAAATTTGTAATCCTGTATTATATAAACTGCACTGCCTTGTCCCAATTTCTCTTCATTTCTAAATTTACCATTGTTAATTATGTTTTCATAAATATTATCTGCTATTATTAAACCATAGCCATCAACAAGGGAGTCTAAATTTTCATTGCCACTAATTTCCCTTATATCCGCTACTTTTAAAGTATTTCCAAATAAAGAAATTTCCGACAGAATGTTATTTTCCATTTCTTTGCCGTAATATAGGCTATTTCCTAGAATTAAAACTTCATTGTTTTTTACATTTTCCTTAACTTTAGAAATATTATTATACTCTGAATTTTTTATAATGGTGAAATATCGTTCATAATTATTGGAGTTGTTAACTACTTTAATATTATTTTCATCATTAGCTAAAACAAAATTTATTACTTCATATTTTGTTTTTTCTTTTACGGATAATCCATTTTCTTTTGCCAAATTAATGATTTTTCTATTTAAAACTTCACTATCTTTTTCCGTTTCTGTAGCAGTATATAGATCTATGTCGTTATAATTATTAACAAAGCCATTGTAGTTTAAAATACTGGAAGCTATAAAATTAAGTAATATACATCCTACAATACTAATAATAGTTAAACTTACGGCATTTTCTCTAAATCTAAAGGCCAAGTTTGAAACAGTAATAAAATTATCCTTCTTTTTATAAACCCTTTGTTTTTTAACATAGCTAAAAACTATAACTGTTAATCCTTGATAAATTAAAAAGGTTCCAATTAACAATAAAATAGATACTTCGACTATATCATTAAACTGTATAATATTTCTACTGGTAATTTCTCCGGTATATCTGTTTCTAAAGGATAAATAATAAGCAAGTATTACAAATAAAATACCAATTAAACTTTCAAAAATATAAAATTTTCTATTTCTTAAATTATATTTTTTCTTTCTTATCATTTGTAAGCCATGGCTAAAATATATTCTTAAAAAATAAATAATACATAAGAGTATTTGAATAAACAAAAATACCATAAAGGTAATTAATATACTTTTAAAACTTAATTGAGATTTTATGTTTTTACCAAAATCCAATATTTTAGAAACAAATAAAAAATTGAACTTGTTTAAGGTTATACCACAGAAAATTCCAAAGACTATACTTGGCAGTCCAAGGATTAATATTTCAAAAATAACCAAATACTGAATATGTTTTTTATCCATGCCTAAAATATCATATACACCATAATCCATTGACCTTCTTTTGTATATAAAGTTCCCAACATATATTGTAAATATTAAACTGATTATACCAATAACAATACTTACATCCTGTAGTTGGTCCTTTAAAGCATCATAACCGGCACCTATGCCATTTACATATTCTATTCCTTCTATTTCAATATATCCATTTTTAATCTCTTCATTTAAAAAATCATTAAAGGTTAAATTAATGCATAAAAAAAACAATATAACCGAAAGTACTAAGGCAAATATGTAAGGTAAATATAGTTCCTTATTTCTTCTTATATTTTCTTTACTTAATTTAAAAATTAGTTTCATATACTGTCCCTTTTCTTTTCAGTAAAACAGAGAACTCTATAAGTCCTCTGTGATTTTTATATATACTTTTGTACCTTCACCTACTTTTGATTCTAAGTGAATACCCGAACCTAAGGTAGTTAATATTTTTTTAGACATATATAGGCCAAGTCCTGTGGCTTTTTTCTTAACCCTACCGGTATAACCTGTAAAGCCTCTAGTAAAGAGCCTTGGAATATCCTCTTCCTTTATACCTATACCGGTGTCCTCTACAACTAAATATTCATCTGAAACAAATATTTTCACTTCACCATTTCTAGTATATTTAACAGCATTTGATATTACTTGATCTAAGGCATAGGCAAACCATTTTTCATCTGTAACTATTTTTCTTTTAAAATCCTCTAGAACCAACCTATTACCCTTATAGTTAAAATATAGGGCATATTTTCTAACGGTGTTTTTTACTAAGTCATATAGGTCATGGGTTTCTATTTCTAAATCCTTATTAATATCCTGTAAACGTATATTTGTTAAGGCCATTTCAGTATACTGATTAATTTTAAATAATTCTTGTTTCATATCATCCTTCAATTCCGAGTCCATACTGTCTATAATTAATGACAAGGCAGAAATAGGGGTTTTAGCCTGGTGAATCCAAATGGAGTAATCCTCTTCTAACCTGTCTAATTCTTTTTCTCGTATTGAATTTAATTCGTTTTTTTCCTTAATTAAGTTCGTTATTTTTTTTATATAGGATTCATCTAAAATATCTTTAGGAAGAATATCTGCAATATTGTCTTCATTAATATTTACAATATACTTAAACTTCTCCTTAAATTTAAAATAAGCCCATAAAAAATATATTAAATAAAAAAACAAAAACAAAAATATAGTATACCAATAATTTTCATATACACCGACACTTAAAAACATAATTAAGTAATTTAAAACAAAAATAGAAAATATTATTATAATTTCATTCTTCTTAGTTTTAATATATTCCTTAAACATTTTTGTCCTCTATAAGGCCATAACCAATACCTTTTTTTGTTTTTATAATATCCCTAATACCGCTTTTCTTAAATTTATTTCTAATTCTATTTATATTTACAGCAATAACATTATCATCTACAAAAGCATCTTCACTCCAAAGTCTAGTAATAATTTCATCTTTAGAAACATATGAATTAGCTTTTTCAAAGAGAACTTTTAAAATTACAAATTCCGTTTGAGTTAAATTAATAGAACTATTATTAAATAGGATTTCCCTTTTATTTATATCCAAAGTTACATCATTAAATTGAAAAATTTCCAATTCATCATTAAAGGAATAAGTTCTTCTAAGTAAGGCTCTAATTTTAGTAATAAGTAGGTCCATGTCAAAAGGTTTTGTTATGTAATCATCTCCACCTAAATTCATAGCCATAATCATATCTAATTTATCGCTTTTAGAGGATATAAACATAATTGGAACACTTGAAAACTCCCTAATTTTTTTACACCAATAAAAACCATCATAATAAGGTAGGGAAATATCCAATAAAATTAGATTTGGGTTATATTCTTTAACTTCAGCTATTATATTATTAAAATCTTTTATTTCAAAAATTTTATAATCCCATTTTTCTAAATTTTTTGTAATTTCCCTTAATATTATATTATCATCTTCTATAATTAAAATATTCATAATCAACCTCTATATTATAATAACAATAGTATTTTTTTATAGCAAGATAAATAATAAAACTTAATCTTTTTGTAATAATTGTTAAAATAATTGTTAAAAAATAAGTACATAGGAGGTTATCCTATGTACTTTATAATTTTATTATTTTGCAGGTTTGTCTGCTGTTAATTCTATATCTTTAATACCAAAGTCATTTAATTTTTCATTAGTTGAAGGTGTTACATCATAGAACTTAACTCTCTTGTTAACAACTTCTCTTTCTTCTACAAACATTGTTGGTATTACAGGAACTGAATCGAATATAGCTTTGTCAAACATTCTATATCCTTCTACCATATAATCTCTATCGAATGCTTCATTGCTAGTTATGTGTGCTAAAGCTTCTTCTATTTTTTCATCAGTGTATCTTGGAAGATTGAAAGGTGCATATTTAGAATATGTTTCTGATGGATCTGGATTAGTACCATAACCCCATGAAACTAGATAAACATCTATATCTGGGTCATCAGCTTGAACTCTTTCGTAAAATGAATTAAACTCATGTAATCTTCCATCTAATAACTGTACATCTAAACCTATTTCATTCCACCATTGTACATATGCTGTTGCTACTGGCTCAGCAGTTTCTCCACCAGACATAGCTGCATAATTAATAGTTAATTTTTCCCCATTAGGATCTTCCCTTAAACCATCTCCATCAACATCTTTGTAACCTGCTTCATCTAATATTTCTTTAGCTTTTTCAGGATTATAATCATACATTTCTGCATTTGGATCATAGAAACTTACATTTTTAGGAATGATTGTTGAATTAGCATGTTGTCTTAATCCTTCATAGAACATATCACAGATTGCATCAATATCTAATGCATAAGCCATTGCTTTTCTTAAATTAACATCTGCCATTTTAGCATTTGGATCTACTTCTACTTCATTTTTTTCTGCATTCCATTTACCTAATTTAAATCCTATTCCTAAAAATGAATTACTTGGATACTGTAATGTAGTGTAACCTTCTAAACTTGCTAAATCTTGGTTTTTAATATTTCCTGGAATAGATGTATATAAGTCATATTTACCGTTTTTCATTGCTGAAAGCACATTGGCTGATGATATAATTTCAGCTACTAGACCTTCATTTTTAACTTCTGCACCGTAATGCTCATTTCTTTTATATTCAACTTTTTCTCCTGGTACCACTTTTGTAATAACATATGGTCCACAAGATAAAGGATTTATTCTAATTTTATCATGAGAAGCCATTTCCTTAACAGGTATATCTTTTAAATAATGGTAAGGTTCTGGAGTATAAGCAATACCAGCTCCCCAAAGTATACTAGGTGAAAACTCTTTGAAGTTTACAATAAGAGTTTTATCGTCTGGAGTTTCTACTCCTGATATAGTTTCTGCTTCACCATTATGATATTCTTCCATTCCTACTATATTTTGCATTTTAGAATCATATCTAACTCCACTATAATCTGGATGACCAACTATTTCATATACAAAGGCAAAATCTCTAGATGTTACTGGAGTACCATCTGACCATTTAAAAGTATCTTTTATAGTCATAATAAACTGTTTCTTTTCTTGATCAAATTTAAAAGTATGGAATTCATCTTCATCTCTTATATCTCCATCTGCTTTTATTTTCATTGATTGTGTTATATAACCAGTCAATATTTGATCTGTTACAACTTGATTGAAATAATTACTAAAAACACCTGTAAAAGGAGAATCTGCTACTACACCAATTCTTACTACTCCATTTTCTATAGCTTCTCCACCATGATCTGCTACGGTTCCAAAACTTGTAGTTTCTGCTCCTGTTGCTGAGCCATTTCCTCCAGTTTCTTTTTTTGCATCGTTATTCTTTCCTCCACAAGCTACTAGGGTCATTACTAACGCTAAACTTAACGCTAATATTTTTAATCCCTTTTTCATAATAATTCCTCCTAATATTTTTATTTTAAATTGCTACTGCAATTATAAACTTTATTAACCTAATCTTTGTTTTGCATCTGACGCTCTGTTTATTGCTTGGCCAATATAGTTAATACAGATCATCATAACTAAAATTACCATTGCAGCAGGCAACCATACATATAATCTATCGGCTATAACTTCCGGTGATTTAGCATATCCTATTAATGTTCCTAAACTTGGTGTACCAACTGGTAAACCAAAGCCTAAGTAGGTTAATCCTGTTTCTATTCCTATATTTCCTGCTAAATTCAAAGTTGAATTTACTATAATAATTGAACTAATATTTGGTAAAATACCAGTTAACATTATTTTTAGTTTATTTGTTCCCATAGTCTTTGAAGCACTAACATAATCTCTTCTTGCCTCTGTTAAGGATAAACTTCTAGTCAGTCTAGCAAGTCCTGCCCAGTTAAACAAAGACATAATTACGACAAATGAAAATACATTATATTTTGGAACAATTGTTACAAGTACTATAACTATCATTAACATTGGTAAAACACCAATAAAATCTATAATTCTCATTATAAAGTTGTCAACTCTTCCACCGAAAAACCCACTTATTAAACCAACTATTATACCAATAACAGTCGTAATAACTGTAATACAAACTCCTATAACAACAGAGTTTCTACCTCCAATTATTAACTGTCCCATTATAGACCTACCGCCTTGGTCTGTTCCAAGTATATATCCTTCTTCTCCCGGTCTTAAATAAGAAGCCATTACATCAACTTTCATTACTTCTTCTTGATCCAAAACAACTGCACCGATAAATATTGTAGCCCACATTAAAATTAAGATTACTAGTGAAATCATTGCAAATTTATCTTTCTTAAATTCTCTTACTAAGGTTTTCGTCCAAGAAGGAGTTTCTATTGTTTCCTTTTCGTTTACTCTAAGATTTTTTTCCATAACTCCCTCCTATTCTATCCTTATTCTTGGATCCACTATGCTTAATATAATATCTGAAAGTAAGCTACCTATTAAGGATAATAGTCCATAAAGTAGTATTAGTGATGTTAAAACCGCATAATCTCTAGATGTTACTGAATTCATAAATAACTGACCCATACCAGGATATGCAAATACAGATTCTACCATTATATTTCCACCAAGAAGTCCTGTAATTTGGAATCCAAAAAATGCTGCTATAGGAAGTATGGAATTTCTTAAAATATGTTTGCTATATACCTTTTTCATAGGAACACCTTTACTTATTGCTGTTCTAACATAGTCTTGATTTTTAGCATCTATTATTCCTGACCTTAGGTATTGAATTGTACTAATTGTTGAAAGTACTGCAGTTGCTAAAGCTGGTAAAATCATATGGTATAACTTGTCAAAGAAATAAGCTATTGTGCCAGGATCTGTTCCTGTTGAAACTGACCCACCTGTTGGAAACCAACCTAATCTATAACCAAATATTAATAAAATAATCAGATAGAATACAAATCCAGGTATGGCTAAGGCGATAAAGTTATAGGTAGTTATGGCTTTATCTGCTAAACTACCTTGCCGTTTACCGGCTATTATTCCTAACGGTATTGCTATTGCATACATTATTACTACTGTTAAAAGTGAAAGATAAAAAGTATTTCCTACTCTTTCGCCTATTACTCTAGTAACAGGTAAATTTTGAGTATAGCTTTTTCCTAAATCACCTTGAATAGCATTTTTTACCCAGTTTATATATTGAATATGAATAGGATCATTAAGACCTGCTTCTTCCCTAAGTCTTTCAATTGCTGCAGGGTCCGTATCCGGTTTAATAAGTCCTGTAAAAGGATCTCCTGGCATAAATTTAGCCAAAGTAAATACTATTACACTTAATAAAAATAGTTGAGGTATCATTACTAAAAATCTTTTTAATATTGTTTTCCACATTATTTAGCTACCTCCTTTTTTTCAGCAACATAATGTGTATCATTATATTTAACTAAATCATACACTTTACCTTTACTGTCGTAATAATACTTTTCTTTTTCTAAAAATTCTTTTTCTACCTTTAATCTTCTCTCTCTTAACTCATCTCTTTCTGATGGCTTTATTTCAGGTATTGCAGCTATTAATCGTTTAGTATAAATATGTTCTGGATGTTTGTAAATATCTTCCTTATTACCAGTTTCTACAAACTTTCCTCTATGCATTATATTTATATAATCACACATATGTTTTACGACACCTAAGTCATGTGAAATAAATATGTAACTAATATTTAAAGCTTTCTGTATTTCCTTCATATAGTTTAATACCTGTGCCTGAACAGATAAGTCTAAGGCAGATACCGGTTCATCTGCTATAATTAATTTTGGCTTACAAGCTATTGCTCTTGCAACTCCAATTCTCTGTCTTTGTCCACCTGAAAATTCATGGGGATATTTGTAAATAGCATCGCTTGGCATACCAACAATATCTAAAAGGTCTTTAATTCTTCTTTGTTCTTTTTGTTTGTCCATTTTTTCTAGATTTCGCAAAGGTTCGCCAAGTATATCTACTACTCTTTTTTTTGGGTCCAAACTAGACATAGAATCTTGAAATATCATCTGAATATCACTTTTATAATCCGTGTTTTTCCTGTCTTTAATTTTTGTAACATCTTTACCATTATAAATAATTTTTCCAGATGTTATTTTTTCTAAACCTACTATTGCTTTTCCAATTGTAGATTTCCCTGAACCTGACTCACCTATTAGCCCATAGGTTTTTCCTTCTTCAATTACCATATTTACACCATCAACAGCATAAACATAGTCTTGTATTGTATTGAAAAATCCTCCCCTTATAGGAAAATGGACCTTCAAATCTTTAATTTCTAAAAAAGCCATTAATTTACCTCCTTTTCATCTTCAAAATGAAAAGTTTTCCAACAAGTACATCTTACAAAATGACCATTTCCTAAATCATGCATCTTAGGTGATTTTTCATGTGCCTCTTTTGGAATCCAAGGTATTCTACTGGAAAATCTACAACCTTCTCTTGGTAAGTTTTTCAATGATGGTACAATTCCTTGAATTACATGTAGTTCTTCCTCGTCATTATCCATTTGAGGAATAGAGTTTAATAAACTTCTCGTATATGGATGCTTTGGATTGTTAAATAACTCTTCTACTGGAGCAATTTCTACAATCTCTCCTGCATACATTACTGCTACCCTGTCAGCAGTTTGAGATACTACTCCCAAATCATGAGTTATTAACATTATTCCTGCATTAATTTCTTTTTGTAAATCTTCCATTAAGTCCAAAATCTGAGCCTGAATGGTAACATCTAGAGCTGTTGTTGGCTCATCTGCTATTAATATTTCCGGGTTACATGAAAGTGCTATTGCAATAATAACCCTTTGTCTCATTCCTCCTGAAAGCTGATGAGGAAATTGTCTGTAAGTTCTTTCCGGATTAATAATTCCAACTTCATCTAATAATTCTAAAGTTTTTTTCTTTCTTCCTTCCTTATCTAAATCAGTATGATAAAATAAGGCTTCTTCTATTTGTTCTCCGATTCTCATTAGTGGATTTAAAGATGCTAATGGATCTTGGAATATCATTCCTATTTCCCCACCACGAATTTTATTATATTCTTCTTCGCTTATTCCCACTAAGTTTCTGCCTTTAAAGTTAACTTCTCCACTTATTTTTGTATAATTTAAGTTGTGTAGTCCCATTACCGTTGTTGCTAATGTACTTTTTCCACAACCTGACTCACCAACTATGGCAAGTATTTCATTTCTGTATAGATCTATGGAAACATCATCAACAGCATCATAATACTCATCTTTTATTCTAAATGCTGTATGCATATTTTTTATTTCCAAAATCTTCTCTGGGTTGTTCAAGATAAACCTCCTCTTATAAAAGCTTATTGATTCACAAAGTTATTATACCAGAATTCCAAGTAGTTTGACAATATCTTTTTAATCTATTATATCTTAATGAAATCATTGTTAATTTCCGCTCAAATGATATAGATATATGAATATTATTTAGCTATTTCCATATTTGCTTAAAAGCATAAAACCGACATAAATCTTAGTTAATTATGTGTTTAACTTATAATATTCTTTCTTTTCCCCTCCCTGTAAACAGCTATTTAACAAGGTTTATGTTTTTTAGATAACTTCACTACTATTTAATATATATTTTTCTATAATATTAATATATTTAAAATATTTTATTTTTATGAAAATAAGTTAATATATTAAATATTTAATATTTTGTAAAACTAAAAATTAAAATAAAAAAACAAGCTTATTTAAAGCTTGCTTTATAAAATATTATTATAAATTATTAATATTAATTATTTTAAATTTAAATCTAAATAATAATTTATAGAACACTATAAATTATTAATTTCTTTTACCCTTAAACATGCTACATAGTGTCCTTCTTCTACTTCCTCCAAGACAGGATCTGTATTTCTACAAATATCCTTTGCATATTCACATCTGTCTGCAAATCTACATCCTGGTTTAGGATTAATAGGACTTGGCACTTCACCTTTTAGCTCAATTCTTTTCCTAGATTTTTGAGCATCAGGGTCTGCAATTGGTATTGCTGATAATAGAGCCTTTGTATATGGATGTAATGGATGTTCATATAGTTTTTCACTACTTGAAAGCTCCACTAATTTTCCTAAATACATTACACCAACCCTATCTGATATATACCTTACCATTGACAAGTCATGGGCTATAAAAAGTAAAGTTAAACCTAAATTTTCTTGTAAATCCTTTAAAAGATTTACAACTTGTGCCTGAATGGAAACATCCAGTGCTGATATTGGCTCGTCACAAATAATAAATTCCGGATTTAAGGCCAAGGCCCTTGCGATTCCTACCCTTTGTCTTTGACCACCTGAGAATTCATGGGGAAATCTTTGGGCATGTTCTGAACTTAGTCCAACAGTATTTAATAATTCTATTACTTTTTCCTGTCTTTCTTTCCCCTTTAAGGTTCCATAAATATCAAAAGGTTCACCAACTATTTCCTCAACTGTCATTCTAGGATCTAGGGAAGCATAAGGGTCTTGGAAAATCATTTGCATATGTTTCCTTATTTCTTTCATTTCTTTATCGGAAAACTCACAAATGTTCTTCCCTTTAAATATAACCTCTCCTGATGTTGGTTCATAAAGTCTAAGCATTGTTCTTCCTGCTGTAGATTTTCCACAACCGGATTCTCCTACTAAACCAAAGGTTTCACCTTTATTAATATAGAAACTAATATCATCAACGGCTTTTAATTTTCCACCTGAAACATTAAAATACTTACTTAAATTTTTAATTTCAACTAATTTTTCTTTTCCCACTATAAAGCCTCCTCTCTATTCTTAGAACATTGAGGATGATTTAACCAGCAACTACTACAATGTCCATTTCCATGGTCCATAAATTCTGGCATATGTTCTTCACAAATTACCATTGCATCATCACATCTATCATAAAAAGAACATCCTTTTGGTGGTTTATACAAGTCAGGTGGTGAGCCTTCAATTGAATGAAGCTCTTCATTTTTATCCATATTTAATTTTGGAACAGAAGCTAAAAGCTTTCTTGTATATGGATGTTTTGTATTATAGTAAATATCGTTTAATTTACCTTTTTCTATAATTTGACCTGCATACATTACTACTATTTCATCAGCTATATCTGCAACTACACCTAAGTCATGGGTAATTAAAATTATAGATGTATTCATTTCATCTTTTAATTTTTTCATTAAATCCAATATTTGTGCTTGTACTGTAACGTCTAAAGCTGTCGTTGGCTCATCGGCTATTAATAACTCCGGCTTTGATGCCATTGCAATAGCTATCATAACCCTTTGTCTCATTCCTCCTGAAAACTCATGGGGATATTGATTTATCCTTTTTTCAGGTTGAGGAACAGAAACTGTTTTAAGCATTTCTATTGCCAGTTTTTTTCCTTCTTCTCTTGAAATCTTCTTATGCTTTCTAACACCTTCAACTATTTGGTTTCCCACTTTCATAGTTGGGTTTAAAGAAGTCATTGGGTCCTGGAAAACCATAGATATGTTATTTCCTCTAATAAGAGTCATTTCCTTTTCTGACTTTTTCAGAAGATCTTCTCCATTGAAAATTACTTCTCCATTTTTATATAGTGCAGGTGGTTTTGGCAACAATTGTATAATAGAATTTGCTGTAACGGATTTTCCGCAACCTGATTCTCCTACTATTGCTAATGTCTTTCCTCTTTCTACATTAAAGGATATATTTCTAACAGCCTCAACCTCCCCAAAGAAAGTTTGAAAGGAAACTGCTAAATTTTTAACTTCTAAAATATTGTCCATAATCCACCTACTTCCTTAACCTAGGATCTAGTGCGTCTCTTAAACCATCACCTAACACATTAAATCCAAACATTATTATAGATATAAAGAATGCTGGAAAAGCTAGTTGATAAAAGATGTTTATTCCCATTAGTCCTAGTCCTTCACTTATTAATTTACCTAAACTCGGTTGTTGAGCTCCTAAACCTAAAAAGCTTAATGTTGCCTCTGCAAAAATAGCCCTTGGTATTGCTAAAGTTATATTTACTATTATAGGTCCTATTGAATTAGGAATTATATGTTTTCTTAGTAAATAACCATTTGATGCTCCCAATGAAGTTGATGCCATTACATATTCATGTTCTTTTATTTGTAATACTTGTCCTCTTACTAATATTGCCATAGGTATCCAACCGGTAATACTCATAGCTAAAACTATAGTAAATAGGTCAACTCCTCCATCACTGGAAAAAGTTACAGAAATTAATATTACTACTAACATGTAAGGAATAGCATATAACACTTCTGCTATACTCATCATTACTGAGTCAACTCTTCCTCTTGCCATTCCTGCAATTCCACCATAGGATACACCTATAAGAAAATCGAAGGCAGCTGCTAAAACACCAATTAGAAGTGAATACTTAATACCAAAGCAGACTCTAGCAAATATATCCCTTCCTAAAGGATCAGTTCCAAACCAATGCTCACTATTAGGTCTTAGATTTTTCATAGCCGGATTAGTAGTTTGATAATCAAACTTACTTATCATTGGGCCTAGAATAGCTAACAACAATGAAGCTACAAGTAAAAATAGTCCAAACATAGCTAGTTTATTTTGTTTTAATCTTCTAAAAACATCTTTCCAATAGGAAATTGTTGGTCTTGTTATTCTATCTTTATTTAAGTCTTTTTTTGCCGGTTCAAATAAATCTTGAGGGTAGTTTTTATAATTATCCATTACTTACCCTCCTTTGTTAATTTAATTCTTGGGTCAATTACTACATATAAAATATCTACTATAACTAAAATAGCAACTAATACAACAGCATAAAAAACAGTAGTCCCCATTATTAAAGTATAATCCCTATTACTTATTGAAGTAACAAAGAAAGTTCCTAAACCAGCTATTCCAAAGATTTTCTCAATAACAAAAGAACCAACTAATAAATTCGATAAAGTAGTACCCATTTGAGAAACAACTGGTAAAATTGCATTTCTAATAGCGTGATTCATTATTACCTTTAATTTTTTCAATCCTTTAGATTGGGCAGTCTTAATATAATCCTGTCCTAAAACCTCCAGCATAGATGATCTCATAAGTCTAGCAGTTGACGCCATTGGCATAAGTGACAAAGCTATTGTTGGTAGTATTGTGTGAGCGAAGGTACCCCAGCCTGATGTTGGTAAAAATCCTGAACCTTTAGCAATAAATTGAATAAAAAGACTGGCCATAACAAAACTAGGAACCGAAATTCCTATTAGTGCCACTATCATCATAAAATAATCCGGAGCCTTGTTTTGATATAGTGCTGCAACAGCTCCTAATAAAACACCAAAAAACATGGACAATATAAAAGCTTGTCCACCTAATTTTGCAGAAACAGGTGCTCCTCTTTTTATCATATCGTTTACAGTTTCTGCATTTGATTTCATAGATTCGCCAAAATCTCCCTTTAAGAGATTTTTTAAGTAAATTACATATTGTTCAGATTTAGGTTTATCTAAACCGTATTTTGCTTGTAAGTTATTATATACCGTTTCCGGCATCTTACCTTCCTTGGCAAAAGGATTACCAGGTACAGCATGCATTAAAAAAAATGTTACTGTAATAATAATAAACAAAGTAGCAAAACCCATGGCGACTCTTTTTCCTATAAATTTAGCCATTTTTCTCCCCTTAATTAATTTTTCTATAAATAATAAAAGATAGAGAATTACCCATTCTCTATCTTTTATTCAATTGTAAAATTTATAATTGACTATTCAATTTCTGCAAAAGTCATAGTTGGGTAATTCAATAATGTTTTATATATTCCCTTAACATTTGGTTTAACCATATATGGTTGAGTATAGAAGTAAATTGGTATAACTGCCATATCTTCTACAATCATTTTTTCAGCTGTTCTCATAGCTTCAAATCTTTCAGCTGCGTCATTAGAAGTTTTTGCTACTTGAACTAATGCATCATACTCTTCATTAGCATAGTTTGCATCATTAAATGATCCGTCTGTTTCCCATAAGTCTAAGAAAGTTAATGGGTCTGCATAGTCTCCTATCCAACCTGCTCTAGACATATCATAGTCTCCAGCTTGCTCTCTATCTAATTTAACTTGGAATTCTGTGTTTTCTAAGCCAATAGTAGTTCCTAAAACCTTATTCCACATATCTTGAACAGCTTCTGCCATTTTTTGATGTTTATCATCTGTATTATAAAGAAGGTTGAAGTTTGCTGCATTAAATTCTTCTACAGTCATGCCTTCTTCTTTTAATCCTTCTTCAAATAACTCTTTTGCCTTTTCTGCATCTTCAGTAATTAAATTACCTACAGCATCTCTATATTCCTTGTTGTTTTCATCCTTCATTCCAAATGGTACAACACCTTCTGCCGGTACCTCACCACTTTGTGAAACATTTTCAACTAGGGTCTGTCTGTCTAATGCCATAGACAATGCTTGTCTAACCTTAGGGTTAGTGAAAGGTTTAGTTTCATTATTTACATTATAGTAATATACTGCAACATCAGTACCAATTACTAGTTCTTCACTACCTTCAGCTTGTTTTTGTGCAACAACATCAGCTTGAGGAGTTACTATAATATCATATTGGTCTGAGTCATAATTTTGCCATTCAGTATTTTTATCTTCAAGAATATCAAAGTGAATTCCATCTATTTTTACTGCATCAGCATTTTGGTAATTTTCATTTTTTTCAATAATGATTTCTGCTCTATGTTCCCAAGTAGTTAACTTAAAAGGTCCATTAGATACGTGAGTTTTTGCATCTTTTGCCCAATCAGGATTTTCAGTAACAACTTTTTCAGATACTGGGAATAAAGCATAGAAAGCAGTTAATTCAGTAAAGAAAGGAGTAGGATTTTCTAAAGTAACTTCTAGTGTTAAATCATCTACAGCTTTTACTCCAACTTCATCTACACCAACTTTTCCTTCATTAAAAGCTTCACCATTTTTAATATAGTAACCTTGGTGAGCATAGTTAGCAGCTAATTCAGGATCTAAAAGTCTCTTCCATGAAAATTCAAAGTCCTTAGCTGTAACAGGTTCTCCATTTGACCATTTTAAACCTTCCTTAAGTTTAAAAGTGTAATTTAATCCATCTTCAGAAATTTCAGGTTCAGCTTCTGCAGCTCCTGGTACAACATTTCCTTTTTCATCATAAGTCATTAATCCTTCGAAAGTATGTTGTAATACCCATGACTCGTGAGTACCTTGTGCTAAAGCTGGATCTAATGAGCCTGGCTCTGAAGTATTATTAGTTCTTAAAAATTTTCCTTCTGTAGTAGTCTTACCCCCACCACCAGCACCTGTTTCTTTATCATTTGTCTTACCTCCACCACATGCAGTAAGAGCAAATGTTAGTGCAAGTAGCAAAGCTACTATTCTAAATTTTTTCTTCATACAATATTTCCCCCTATAAAATTTATATTTATACATATAATTTTATGTACTGTAAACTATTATACTACATTATAACTTTTAGGTAAATAATCATCTTGTTAAAATATTGTGTATCTTTTAACTAAATCTATCTATTGGCCCAGTAAATAACTAAAAATTAACCAATGTTTTCTTTATTCGTATAGGTATTGTTTAAAAATTTATTTAATATTTACTATGTAAAAATATTCCTTTAAAATTATATTTTTTTAATATATATTTAATATGTTTAATTTAGTCTTGAAATCTTCCCATTTTATGATTACGTTTTCCAGCTATTTTCTTAACAATCTATTTCCTGAAACAAATTTTTCTTACGAATCATACGATTATTATTTACTTAAAAATATTTATATTTTATATTGATTTTTACATATTCTATATAGTTCAAATAAAGCAATATTTGATATTTTTTTACGAATTTCATTTCTTCCCCCCTTTACATTTATCTTTTTGATAATGAAATAGTTGAAAAGGTTTATTCCTACAAATGCTAATCCGGCATTTTCGCCTGGTCCTGCATATCCTGTAGTAACAATTACAGAATCGGTTTTAGCTATATTTTTTAGATTTTTTAACATTTCATAACAAACCTCTTCACTAACAGCTGTATATTTACTAAGGGTTTCCCTTTTTACACCTAAAACTTTGTTTTTTACCCTATCACTATAGGTAATGTATCCTTCTTCAAAGATTTCACTTGCTCCTGCTATATTTACAATGCGACTAGCAACTAAACCACCGGTTATTGATTCTGCAGTTGAAATTCTTATATTCTTTTTAATTAAAATACTAACTAAAGATTTTTCAATATAATCAACCTCTATATCTTCACCAGCTTTAACATTTTTATCTATACAAAAAGACTTTTCTATAATCATTTTAATTTCCTTCCTTATATATTAGTACTATATATTTTATCAAATAATTTATATCTAATAAATTTATTGTTACTTTTTAGACTTTAAAATTATTCTTATATAGTATATAATTGAGTACTGAAAGAAATGGAGAGAGTTATGAGTATAAAGTTTTGTTCTTTGTCTAGTGGGTCTTCAGGCAATGCAATGTATGTAGAAACAGAAAAAACCCGACTACTAATAGATGCTGGTTTTAGTGGTAAACAATTAGAAAAATTATTAATGAATGCTAATGTCTTACCCGATTCAATAGATGCCATATTAATTACTCATGAGCATACAGACCATATTAAAGGTGCTGGTGTTCTTAGTAGAAGGTATAATATACCAATACTTGCAAATGAAAAAACCTGGCTTGCTATGTTGAAAAAAGTAGGCAAAATAAAGGAAGAAAATCTAATAGTATTCAAAAATGATATTGACTTTTCCTTAAGGGATATTGATATACATCCTTTTAGTACTTATCACGATTCAGCAAATAGCTGTGGGTATATAATCAACAAAGATAATAAAAAAATAACAATCTTAACTGACACCGGAATAGTAAATGAAAGAATGAAAAATTTAATTGCCGGTTCAGATATTTATTTAATTGAAGCTAATCATGATGTTGAAATGCTAAAAAATGGTAGCTATCCCTATAGTCTTAAACAGAGAATAGCCTCGGTGAAAGGTCATCTTTCAAACGAAGACTGTGCCTTTACTTTAGGAGAGATTTTAACAGGAAATCAAGAAAAAGTAGTACTGGCTCACTTAAGTGAGGAAAATAATACAGAAGAACTGGCCTTTTCCACTGTTGACAAATACTTGCAATCCTTAGGGTTAGACACTAAGAGAGATATAAATTTAACATTAGCCAATAGAAATAACGTAAGTAATGAAATTATTCTGGTGCCATAATGAATATAAAAATAATTGCAGTAGGGAATATAAAAGAAAAATATTTAAAAAATGGAATATCAGAGTATCTAAAAAGAATACAAAAATACGCTAAAATACAAATAATTGAAATTCCAGAAGTTAAAGTAAATGAAAACTCCCAAAAAATTATAGAAAAAGCATTACAGGAAGAAGGGGAAAAAATAAAAAACAAAATAAAGGACAAGGACTTTGTTATTACCTTGGAAATAGAAGGTAAAAACCTTACAAGTACTGAGTTTAGCAAAAAAATCGACTTAGAAAAATCAAAAGGCTACAATTCCTTCACTTTTATAATAGGTTCCTCCCATGGTTTATCTAGTGAAATAAAATCACTATCTAATATGAAACTATCCTTTTCCAAAATGACCTTCCCCCACCAGTTAATGAGATTAATATTATTAGAGCAAATATACCGTTCTTTTAAAATAGCAAACAATGAACCGTACCATAAGTGATGGAGGTTTTTTTATTTAATAACTATAAATTTTCACTCAAAGAAAATTATTGGATAATCTTGGACTAATCACGTCTTACCATAGAAATTCACATTTTTTACAAAAGTAACATTCGGAGAAGAAAACAAATAAGAAAAAAACAATTTTAGATATTGCTAGTGATATTAGGGAAACAATAGAAATACTTATAGGTTTTAATGAAGATAGTTATGCAGTTATAAACATTTATTTTCAAAACAAATAATTACTTTCAAATTATAAATACTCATGATTTCTCTGACAGAACTACAAAGCATTGTAGTATCCTGTATACTATATATAGTAAAATATTAAAGGATATATTTTTTAGTAAATACATAAATTGGAATTTAAATGTCCTAAAATTTAATTTATAGGTAGAAAATAATGAAAAAATTCAAAAACTTCATATCATCATTAACTATCTTTAAGTCAACAACTTCAAGGATTATAGGCTTTATATTTTTAACTTTTTTAATAATTATATTTCTTTTTCTCTACCTTGCTATATATCAAATCACAAATATAGATGAAAAGCATTATAAGGAAAATTCCTTTTACTTTCAAGAAATAGGTACATCTTTTGGTTTTGGTCCAGCAAGTATAAAGATAGTCTATGAAAACAAAAAGATAAAAACTAAGAAAAATTTAATTATTGACAATGATGGTGCAAGATTATCTGAAGATAGTTGGGAAATAATTTGGAATAAAGAATATGCTTTACTTACTCTAAAAGGAGATTATCCAACTTATGACAAATTTAAGGTATATTACAAAAATGGAAAATTCGAAGAAATAAGAGACAAAGTTAAATACAAAGACAATGACAAAGATCCTGTAGATACAGAAAAACAGGAAAATGCTTATTTAGAAAGAATAAACCAGGAAAATAAAAAAATAGAAAAAGAGCAAGAAGAACTAAAGAATCAGTACCGTAACTTATCTGCCTTTTTAAAAGAAGAAGGAGAAAGATTAACTGAACCTATATCCTTTGACTATACATCAAAGGGGCAATTATATGCATTAGTATATAAAGAAAAAGATAATAGTACAAAAAATTTTATTATAAAAACAATTATTTTTAATGAAAGTTTTTTTGATGATAATAAAATTGAATTTGTTTACTATAAAAGCAAAATAGATGAAAATGGAGCTAAATTAGGAGATGACGAAATTCTAGGCTTCTATAGAATAGATAAATTTACTGAAAAAATAACCAATGAAAATAGAAAAAACTGGTGATTTATTTCATTAAGATCATTTATAATTTTACGATGTCTATAAATTTGTCCAAGCTCAACTATAGTATTTAATTATATACATACTTATCATTACTGCCATAGCCCTGATTTTTTTCATGCAAAAATAAGTCTAAATTTAGTAGTCAAACACTAGATATAGCGGACTAAATTAAGTCCGCTTTTAACTCTAGCTTATCCTTGTTTTACTTTTCATATGTTTAACAATGAAAGTTTTTCCTTTTATTACCACTTTCACCACTAATAGATAATAACCCTTGTTATTATATTTCAAAATCTAGTATTCATTAGAACTATTTCCTTCTTGCAACTTATTAATTATAAATAATCTCATTAATAATTCCATTAAAATATATTGAACTCTCATCTTCATAATGCCATATTGCTTGTATTTGATTTGGTCTAATAAATTCATCATATTTCTCATAATGCAGATATTTAACTTCCCATGGAATTTGATTGGTATTTCCATCAGTAGATACTAAGATCCTTTGATTTGTCTTAAAGGAAATCACCTTCCAAGAATCATCAAATGTAAAAATCCCAGATACTTCTTCACCATAATATTTTAATGAAACTTTTACATTATATTCATCTATATCTTCCCACTGAAAACTTTCATTTGTTAATATTGATGGCATTAATATAGATTCAGACAAATAAGTTAACATACTGGAGGTATTAATTTCTTTTCCTTTCTGGTTAAACAATGTTATGCTTTTTGCTAAAACTCCCCTCATTGTTCCATTTCCATACATGTATTTATCCAACCCTTGAAATGGAATTCCATACATGGAAGTATCTATTAATGCAATCCTGTTTGGCTCAGAAGCTTCATTAATTTGATAGTAATTAATCTTAATTGGAGAGTCTCCTTTATTTAGTATAAAATCAGCATCTAAAAATTTGATTTGCATTGAATTAACTATTGGGCTTCCAATATATCCATTTGTAACAATATATTTTTGAATCATACTTGGTAGTGATTCAATTTCATCTTTCAATAATACTTCACTATTTAGTCTTTCTTCTTCAATTTTATGACAAATATTCTTATATTCAGAATTAAGAGGAGAATATGGAATATAAAAATAAACTATAACACTAGCCAGAATTATTAATATACACCCGATTATTATTCCCACAGTATCCACCAACTTCCTTCTCATTTAATTTTTTCCAGTCTCTCTATTCCATCATATAACTTTCCCATCATTGCATAAAATTGTTTAATTTCTTCATCCGTGTAATCTTTAAATAACAAATCTAACTTTTCTAAGTGTAGATCAGAATTATTAATGAAAAAATCCTCTGTCTTTTTAGTAATTTTAATCGAACTCTTCCTTTTATCCAAGTCATCAATTCTAAGTTCTATATAATAATTTTTTTCTAATAGGTTCACTAACTTCTTAATATTCTGTCTTGAACATCCTAACATTTTCCCATAATTAGTAAAAGTTTCATTAGGCTTAGACATCTTTATCAAAATAAGAAGCATAAATTGTTTTAAAGTAATGCTTGAATCAAAATTATCAAATAAAGTTTGTAACCTATTCTGAAAAATAAAAAGACTTGCAAA
Source organism: Miniphocaeibacter sp. (assembly GCF_049276255.1). NCBI lineage: Bacteria > Bacillati > Bacillota > Tissierellia > Tissierellales > Peptoniphilaceae > Miniphocaeibacter > Miniphocaeibacter sp. The sequence continues at coordinate 14,692 of NZ_JBASWB010000014.1, read as the reverse complement.
AATTCCATACATCCTTTCTTCTCTGTTCTTATCTCGATTTATAAAAGCTTTTTTAATATCCAAGAAAAACACCTCCCATGTAATACACCAATATAATAGCAACTAGTTACTATTCTGTTAATTAAGTAACTAGTTGCTGTATATGTTATATCAGATTAATAATCTTAAAAAATGTAATCCTAAAAAAATATGATAAACTTTATTTTAAGCTTCTACAAACCATACCTGTAAAATTTCCCATACTTCTACCCAATGCTTAAAATATAAAAAAAGATAATAGATTTATACTGTCTTAAATAATGCATTTATTGTCCATTCCTTTAAATATTCTAGTTCTTTCGGCCTATGGATATAATGTTCTGATTTCTCTAAAATACTTAGATCTACTTTAAAATTCTTAGAGAAATTTACTACTGTTTCTAAACTTGTCATATTGTCAAATTCAGGATATAAAATAGATGTTGGAGATTCCCATTTTTCAATTGGGTTATCTGTAGCATATCTTAAATATTTCCATGAAAGAGTTTCTCCAAAACTGGTTGGTATTTCTCCTTCTACTTTCAATTTTTCTAATGTCACAGATTCCAACTCATCATTTTAAAAATTAATTCTCTCATATCTATAACAGGTGATACTAACAAACATCTTTCAAAAATATAATCTTGAAAAGCAATCATACTAAACCAAGCTCCAATGCTAGTAGCCCTAAGTCCTATGGTATCCCAGCTTTCCTTTAAATATTTCATAACAATTTTTAATTCTGGAACAATTGTCCATGGATTAAATTTGTCTATTTCTTTTTTTCTATCTCCATGTTCTGGCAAATCAATACTTAAAACTTGCCAACATCTTTTACATACAATTTCAGCAAATTTTTCGGTTTCCTCTTTATAACCCTGTTTTCCATGTATATAAAGAAATACTTTGTCCTTAGATTCTCCCCAAAGATTTACAGGTATATTTTTAATCATAAATTTACTTACTTCCATTTCCTATTTCCTTCCAGTCCATATTTTTTTCCTTTTTAGTTTCTTTCCACTATTCAATACTCAGTATCACTAAAAGAGTTAATGTTTTAACATCATCCTCTTTTACATGTCATAATATACCACCTCAAGATCATAACTTAAAATTTTATTCCAACTTTCATTTAAAAGTTCATCTTCAAAGGCTGAGCCATGTATACAGGATACAGAATCCTAGCAATTGCTATATCATATTATCTAATATAAATAAATATGTTATAACTATATCCAGATATATGAACAATCTCTCCATCTATACCTATATTTTAAATAAACTCCATACGAATTCTTTATATTTTCCATTCATCCTCATAATTATCGGCATTAATTGATGGAATAAATCCTCTCTTATAAGATTTTTTCTTTTCATTTTCGCTAATATTTACACTAATTACTAAATAAATAAGTAGCTCTCTAACCATATGTAATAATTCTAATGTGTAGTTTTGAAAATTTTTTTCAGATATATACCATATATTTCCTTTTTCCTCTAAATCTTCATTTAATGTTAAACTATTTGTAACGACTAAAAATCTATGTTCTAAAGCATTTCTTAATGTATGTAATATTTTAGAATGTGGGTTAGGGGATTTATGTAAATTAACAAAAATATCTTTGTATAGCCATCTAATAGCATTTAATCCATAATTGTTTACGTATGGCAATATATTTAGATTACATTCTTTACTGCTCTCCCATAAATTTCTAAATGTAATTTCATTTTCATTAATATTAAGATTATAATATTCATTTAAAAAAAATGACGATTTATCAAGAATAGAATATAATAACTTAAATGAGCTTTTTAATTTTTCTATCCGCACTGAATGCATAGCATTATCCAAATTGTTGGTTAGATAAACATCCCTATCTGAATAATGAGTTTTATAATTAGGCTCCAAAGATTCATAATATAAAAATCTTGAGCTAATAAATTCTTCCTTTAAATTATTATACATTATATGAAACTTATAATTGATATTTTTCTTTACTGACATAGTAATATCTGGTAAATGTACTATGTCACTAGCAATAAAATTTTCTTTTATTGGTAAGTCATTCATAGGATTTAAAAATAAGTTATTTTCTAAACACCAGTTTCGATAATTTTTTTCTGCATTAGACATTCCTAATGAATGTCTTGGTATATCTAGTTTTTGACTTAAAAACTTTTCAATATATTCAGTATCATATAAGTCTAAATAATACATGAACATCTCCTTTGCACCTTTGTCTATTTTCTCATTTATATTCTCAATTGAATTTTTAAGGTAATGGTATGAAAAATAATTAAGAATATTTTTATGTCCTTTATCATATATAATATTGGAATAAGTCATATATGATATTCCTAAATTCCCCATAGCCATAGCAAAAGAATCATCTAACGTAAGTACTATTTTAAAGTATTTTATCGCTTCTATAGTTCTACCTATTGTACTTAATATATTTGCATAGTTAGTGTATAAACTTAGCATTAATCCTAAAAAATATTGCTTTTCCTCATATGTATAATCATATTCTTTTATAATATTAATACTCTTTCTATAAAAGTATATGATTTTTTCTATAATTTTTTCATTACTTCCACTATTTGATAATGTAATCAAGTCACTATAACCATTAGCAATTGAGTAGTAAAGTGATGCTATTGATATTACATTTAAATCTTTATTATTAAATGAATTTATAGCCTTATTTATTAATTTTTCTATCTTCTTTTCATCTTTGTTGTCAAAAGCATTATCAAAATCTTTTTGTAATTTAATAATCCTATCATCTAATGGATTTTCATTTTTTTTACTCATAATTACTCCTTCCTAATAGTCCTAATGTATTCTAGACGATATTTTTCTTTTTATTATATTATATGCTATATATAATAGTAATATAATAATTTAAAAATTATGAAAGGTTTGTAATAAAATGTTAAATAAAGATAAATCTATAGATCAAATTATATTAAACTTGTTAGATTCAGATATAGATATTTGGGAAGATAATAAATTTTTTGAGGGTATACTAAAAAAACCTTCTCATTGCACAATGCTGTAAATGTTAATCTAAAAATGGTCTGAAAAGAGAAGAAAAAACGTAAATTCAAATCCTATTTTAGTTGACGGTAAATATGAACCAATTATTGATATGGAAGTTTGGAATAGAGTCCAAACTATAAATAGAAACAGAAGAGAAAAACCTGCTAGAATATATGATGGGAAATTTGCTCTTACGGGAGTATTAAAATGTCCTGTTTGTGGTGCTGGAATGGTGATGTCCCGAACTGTTAACAAATTAAAAGATGGTACTAAGAAAAAAATCGACTATTACGTTTGCGGAAACTGGAAGAATAAAGGAACAGCTGTTTGTAATTCCAATGGAACAAGAGTGGATATTGCTAATAAATATGTTTTTAAAAAAATAGAATCCCTTTTAAATAATCCTAGAATAATAAAAGATATTGTAGAAAATATTAATAATAAAGAAGAATTAGATTTAGAACCTTTAAAGAAAAGATTAAATAATATAGATTTAGAAATAAAAAAACTAAATGATAAAATAGATAAATTATTTAATGCACTGGAGGAAGGTATTATCACTAATGAAGAGTTTAAACTTAGAAAATAAAAATATTCACCTGAAAAACTAGAACTAGAAAAAGAAAAAATGAAACTATTAAAAAAATTATCAAATAAAAATGTTGAAAAAATCTCATATGAGTATATTCAAAATATAGTTGAAAAATTCGGTGAATTACTATTAAAAAGCAATAACATAAATCAACAAAAGAAACTAATTCAACTCTTAATTCCAGAATTTACCATTAATAAAAAAAGAGAAATAAACTCTATAAAAATAGTAATTAATGATGAAATATTAGATTACTTAAACTGTGAAAAAGGTGCATCCGAAATGGATGCATCTTTTTTAATGCATAAATATAAGGACAATACAAGTTATAAATTTAGTTTTTGTATATAAGTTTAACAATTATGTTAAGAGGTCAAATTATGAAATACGATTTAAGATCAGCACATGAATTTATGGAGAAATACCTAAAAACAAATATAGATATTGAATATATTGCCTATGAATCGATAAGTTTAAGTCTAGTGAATTAGACGATGAACTATTTCCCAAAAATATAGTGTTACCAACTTATGTTATGACTCATACTTATTTATATAGGGATTACTATCTTTATTATATTAATACCATTAAAACAGATAAAGTAATAATAATGGGGCTATTAAAAGACTGGGATTTAGTATATTACAAATTCGGAGATTGTTATAATGAATAGTAATGTAAAAACTCTAATAAAATGTGTTACTGCTATTCTTAATATATTAATTAAGGAGAATAAAAAATGATTGTTAAAGAAAATATTAATATTATAACAGAAATATTTAATATAAAAATAATAAATACAGGTATTCACTTAGTAAAACTTGGGATAATAATAATGACAAATACATGATCGTTACCTTATATCCAGGTAGTAGCTCTTTACTAAATGAAGATATGACCACCAGAATTATATTCAATGAACTTTCCAAGTACGATATCGGCTGTATTATATTTGTAAATCTATTTCCTGGTAATAATATAAAAAATATAAGTAAAAGAGCTTTTAATGAAAATGATAATATCTTGGTAGAACAAGCCAAGCTATGTAAGAAAGTAATATTTGCTTGGGGTACTTTACCAAATACAAATAAAATAGTAAAAGGCAGGACTTTAGAGATTATTAAGTTATTTGAAAATATAAAACTGAACATGTATTATTTGATAGATAAAAATAAAGAAAAAATGTATCATCCTTTAAATCCTAAGATTAGAAATAAATGGATTTTGGAAAAATATAATAAATAGTGCTAAATATAAATTAACTTTTTCAAAGAAATAGGTTGTTAAATATCTATTTCTTTTTATATTTATAAATAATCTAGCATAAAAAAATAATATTAAGGTTAAACCCCATTATATGTCCATGTTAAAAGTTATTATTATATTAATGTAGCTTGGAGGTTTGCATTATTGAGAAAATCTATAAATTTAAAAGGTAATAAAGGTTTTAGATTACTACTTATATACGAAAGAATGAATAAAGGCAAGGTTTTAAATAAGGATTCTTTGTCTAAAGAATTTAATGTTTCTTTAAAAACTATTCAAAGAGATTTTAATGAACTTAGGATTTATTTAAGGGAAATATATCCCTTTGAAATAGATACAATTATTAAATATGATAAAAAAATAAATGGTTATTATCTACAAAGATTAGAAAACGATTGGTTAACTAAAGAGGAGGTATTGATTATTTGTATGATACTACTAGGAAGCCATTCCTTAGAAAAAGCTGAAATACGTCCGTTGATTAAAAAATTGAAAAAATATGTATCTAATCATGATAAGGGACACATTGAAGAAATAATTAGTGATGATTTTGATAGGTACATCTCATTTGTATCTAATAAGAATATGCTTAAATCCATATGGAAACTAACTGAATATATATCTAATAAAGATATTATATCCTTTAAATATAAAGTTCACGATACCGAAATAGATAATATTGTAAAACCTGTTTCAATATTATTTAAAAATTACTATTTCTATTTAATTGCATATATACACAAAGATGACAATGAGGACTTAAAAATGTTTAGAGTAGATTATGTAAATACAATAAAAATAACTGGTAAAAAATTCTATATTCCCTATTCTAAAAGGTTTAGTAATAGCGATTTTAGAAAAAAGGGTTATTAAAAATAAACTATGAATAATTGGGAGGTTTATAAATAAAGTTTGGTTTAGATAAGCTTACAGAAAAAATTGGAATGAAGGTTAACTATGATTTTTTAGAACCTGGAGAAAAAGTTATTATGAAAGGTGGTGTAAACAAACAGCAATTTTTAGGAATGAATAAAGGTGGAAATCTGATATTAACGGATAGACGTTTAGTTTTTCTAGCTCATTCCATAAATTTCGGTTCTAAATTTGATGAAATACTATTTGATGATATAGCCTTTTCCGGAAATACCTTAAATATTTTCCTTCCTGTTCCTCATATGATAAAGGTTGTAACAAAAGATGGAAAATCCCATGAATTTGTTGTTTTTATGAAGCAAAAACAACAATGGAAAGAGAAGATATCTGAGGCAGTAAAAGAATATAAATTATCATAATTTATTTATTATGAATTATGATTAAAACCAATATAATATCAAAATACAAAAATAAAAGGAGACATTTATGAAAAAATTTAATGAATTTAACTTAGGAGAAAAAATTATATTAATATCTACAGTTGTAGCTATAATATCGTTGTTTATGCCTTGGGCAGATACTGGATTGGGAAGTTTAAGTGGCTTTGGTCAACAAGGTTTCCTCTTACTTGTATTATATATCTATCCTGTTTATAAAATATTAAAGGGTGACGAATACAATAAAATTATAGGTGTAATACTAGGAACTATTGTTTCCATATTTTCAATATTATTTGCATTCGGAAATACCATAGATTTATTCTGGGAAAATGTTAATGTTACAGGAGCTGGACTTTATGTATTCATATGTGCCAGTATAGGATTTACTGCTGGTAATGTCCTATATGATGGTACTATAAAAAAAGAAGAGTTGAGCAAGGACTTTGATGAAGTAAAATCTTATGTTAGAAAAGCTTCTTCAAAAATAGGTTCTGAAATAAACAAAGTTAAAGAGAATAAGAGCAGTGGAGATATCAAAGAAGAAAATTCCACTTTCAACGAAGATGATGATTCTAATATATACTAATAATAAAATATTGAAATAGAGCCATCTAAACAAGGGGCTCTATTTTTTAGAAAAAATATTTCAAAAAAGCTTGACAATATAATATAATAACACCAATATGTAACTATAAGCAATATATATATCGCTAAAACTTTAAAGGAGTAGAGTTATGAACAAAAACCTAACTATAGATTATAGTGATCCAAAACCATTATTTTTACCTATTATTGGAGAAATATATCTGATTGATAAAGTAAGTAATTATCTCAACGATGAAATGACTAACAATATTATTCTAGGGATATATATTGTCTTTTTAATTTTAGCTATATTGTTTCATTTAAGATATGTTTACAAATATTTTAAAATAAAAAAGGCAGAATCATAGGATGAATGTACTAATTTTGTAGATTTAGTTTTAAATAAACGTCTTAATTTAGGAAATAACTATAATATTCAAGGGAATTTTGACTCTGCGAAAAAAGTCTGTAAAAATAGCCTTCTATGATAAGATAAAAAATATCATAGGCTCAGTTTAATCAAGATTCATATTCAATAAATTATACATAGGATATTCTCTAAAACCGATCTTTTCTTCCTTTGAAAGATTATCAAAATAAATCTTGAATTCTTCTTTATTATTTAACAAGCAACAACATCCACATACTATATCATAATTTTTATATAGATTACTATTTTTCATAGATATAATTTCTTTTATCTCCTCTTGTGAAAGCTTTCTAATTCTTTTTATTATCTGATATTTATTCAATACATCTATTATTTCCATTTCTATATTATTTATTTTAAAATATTCATTGAATAATTTTTTTACTGCTTCTATTTTTACATTTCTACCTAAATCATATAATTTTAATAATGTTAGAATAGTGTCATTGAACATGCTGTATTCAATTTTTAGAAATTTATTTTCTTCAAATATTTTATTATCAATAGTAAATATAAAATTATCTACGTTTTTTATGGTATCAAATCCACAGATATTAATAAAATATACTACATTCGTTAGATATTTTTCTTCTAGCTTAATATACATATTTAAATCTTCATCAAATACATCAATTAACAAATTCTCCTTATCATTAATTAAATATATAAGTCTTAAGTTTTCAATGTTGCCAATTACTATTTTTAAATCTGATGTTAATTTCAACTCTTCATTTGGAATATTTTTCCGTGATTTTTTACTTGCTTTAAAAATGCAATTATTCTTATTTAGACTAGTAAATTTATCTAAAAAACTATTATATTCTTTTATTGAATTCAGTAACTCTATCAATTGCCTATCTTTAGACATTACTTCTGTGTCTATTAAATATTCTATAAATTCTTTTACTTCTAATAAATCAAGTATTATTTTATTTTCACAATCTAGATTATAATACATATCAATTCGTCCAGATTTTTTATTAGATTTTTTAGATGATATTTTTAAAATATCTTTATATTCATATTTTACTTCATTGGAAGTTCGTGTTACATCCATAATAAATTCTTTACTATTAAATCTGAATGGATGTTTAAACTTTATTTCTTTTTTGCTTACATTATCATCTATTGCCTTATATGAAAAAACACCTTGATCCATCTCTATTAGAAAATATCCTGTCATATTAGCAAATTTTTCATCATTAAATAGTAAATCTGACATATTTTTTGTTCCATCCACTGAAATATATCTAAATGTATATTTATCCAGATTATCTATTAAAAAATCTTCATTTAAGTAAATTTGAGCTCCCTTATTAGCTTCTACAAATCCTAATAATATACCAATAAAATTTTCTTTCGACTCTTTATTTAGTTCCAAAAATTTTATTGTAGGCATTTTTATTTTTGGATTTAATAACACAAAATTTAAATTATTAAAGGTTTTAAAAAATATTTTATGTTGTTTCACAGTATTATTTTCCACTAACATATTTACTAAGAATATAATACATCCATTATTATATGCATAATTCTTTAAATCATAATAATCAAACTGCATTTTCCCATTACTTAAATCATCTTTAGTTTTTACTTCTCTTCCTTTTATCTGTACAGCTATTTTATTAAGAAAATTTTTTTTACTAAATTCCACACTGTCTTTTAACTTATATAATAATATTTCTCCATCCCAAGAAATATTTTTATCATCAGTTTCAAAATTTTCATCTAAATTAGGAAACATTGAGATAAACTCTCTCATTATATTAACTGCTTTTTTCTCTATTTGTGTTTTATTCAATTTGTTGCTCCTATATAATTATTAATATTTAAACAAATCTTATTTTGAGTATATTATATCAGTTTAAATTACAATATTTAAAAATTATTAATATAGCATCAATAAAAAACCGCATATCAAACCGATACGGAGAACCGCATCATAAGTGATGCGGTCTTTTGTTATATATGAAATATAGATGATTAAAAAGCAATTTATTTTTAAACTTGAAATAGCACAAGTTAAATACTAATATTCATTAATATTCCCAAGATGTAAATCTCATATCTACAATAATCTTCTTGATAGTCAACTTCTGTAAAATAGAAAATGACAAAAATCAGAGAAACATTTTGCCATTTCTATTTATATACCTATTTCTGTATTTGTAGCAATTTGAATTTAACACTATCTTCCATTTACCATTATATAATTTATCACTCATTAGGATTTTCACCATAGAGTGGAATCTGAATTTCAAAAGAAATAGTATCTCCAGAAACCTGTGCAGTTAAGCTACCTTTCATAGATTGAATAATTGTTTTAGAAATAGACAGGCCCAATCCCAAATGTCCTTGAGAACCAGAACGCTCTTCCGTATAAAATCTTTCAAAAATTTTTTCTACATTAGTTGTTTCTAATAGGCACCCATCATTTTCCATGACAAGATAAAAGTTTTGTTCATCTAGTCTAGTAGACATTGACAAGCATTTTTTTGTGTAGCGAAGTGAATTACTCAATATATTTTGAAGAGCTCGATGTAGTTGATTTAAATCAACTAACATAACCGCCGTACTCTTTTTCTTAATCTCATTTTTAAACTCTGATGATATTCCTCTAATTTTACATTCACTTTGGCTATTTTTAAAAAAAATAGTTATCCAATCATAACAATTTATCTCTTGATAGTCTAAATGTAAATCCTCTGGTAAAGAGTAGCTCAAACTCAACTGCTTTGAAAGTTCTGTCAATAAAGTCAACTTACTTTCAATTATTTTAAAATATTGTGCTTCTTCTTCTGGTGAATTGGCCATTCCATCTTGTAACGCTTCAACATATGCTGAAATAGAAGCAATGGGTGTTTTCATATCGTGTGAAATACTAGTAATAAAGTTCTTTCGCTCAATTTCAAATACTTTTTGTTTATTTTGTTGTTGCTCTAGTCTTTTTCTCATTTGATCAAATATTAAAATAAAATTTCCAAGTTCATCATCCCTATCATATATAATAGGATGTGATAAATTACCTATTGAAATAGAATTAGCTTCCTCAGTTATTAAAATTAACGGTTTAATTACTCTGTTTCTAATGAAAAGGACAAGCCAAATAGTCAAAATCAAAGTTGGAATAGTAACAAATATCAAAAAAACAAAAACAAATTCAACATGCACTAGAAAAAGTGTGGAAATAATAGAAAAAATAGATAGTATTAAGCAATTTATTCCTAGTTGACGTACTATACTTTCTTTCATTCTAATTCACCATCAAATCGATAACCAACTCCCCGCACGGTACTTATATTATTATATTTTCCTAGTTTTTCCCTTATTTTTTGAATGTGAATTGCTACCGTATTTATATCACCATATTTATTGATTCCCCATACATTATCGTATAATTGCTCCTTACTCATAACTTGTTTTGGATGTTTTAATAAATAAGCAAGCAAATCAAATTCTTTAGCTGTAAGGCTAACGATTGCTTGTTGTTTTTTTACTAATCTAGCCGAAAAATCAATAAAAATATCATCATATTGAAATTGTCTTTGAATATCTTTTAAATGTTGGTAAGTATCTATACGTCTAAAAAGTGTGGCAACTCGTACTACTAATTCTTTTATTGAAAAGGGTTTAGTTAAATAGTCATCTGCTCCAAGTTTTAATCCTAAAATACGATCAGACTCTGTTTCTTTAGCACTAATAATAATTACTGGCAATATTAACTTTGTGCGAATTTCCCGGAGAATTTCTAACCCATCTTTTCCGGGAAGCATTAAATCTAATAAAATCATATCTGGATTGAAATTCTCAACAACAGAAATCGCATAATTACCATCATCACATACTTCAACCTGATATTGTTCCTTATGAAGATAAATTTTTATCATATTAGCTAAATCTCGTTCATCTTCGATAATCAATATTCTCTTTTTCATCTTTGTCTCCTCATAGTTATCTGTTTATTAATTTTTGTAGCTGTATTGTATCATTGAAATATCCATTTTACATCACAATTATTTTAAAGAAATAAATCTTTGCGTTTAAATACCTGCATTGCAGCAATCCAACTCATTATCCCAAATAAAACTATCACCATAGCAATCCAAATACCTAATTTAAATTCAGAACCACTAGTTAAAGGTAGTTGTATCATTTGCATTGTTGGTACATAGTCAGCAATCTGCTGAATAGATTCTAGGATCAACATAATAAAAACCATTCCTAATCCAAAACCAATTGTAACTGGTTCACTTTCTGTAATAATCATACTTAATAAAAGAAGACCAGTAAACAACAATATAGTTTCCGTGGCACCCACCGAAGACAAAAAGAAAAAGCTTCCTAACTCTAAGTAATCTAATTGAGAAGACAACACAATCGTTGTGAAAATCGTACTACATAAATGAGTTAATAAAATCAAATAACATGTAGTAATTGATGTTATTACTTTAGATAAAAGATAAATTCTACGACTACTTGAATATGGAATAATTCCTTTAATTGTGCCATTATGATAATCAATCATAATTAAATCGCAGATAAGATAACAGCAAATGAGCCAATACAATGGTCGAAACTGTGCTAAGCTCGCTTTCACCACGGCTATATTCGATTGACCTCTATAGACTACAAAAGCTGAAAAAGCAATGCTCAAGAGTGAAATAATTGTCAATATTAGCATATATTTTTTTTGATATGTCATTCTTTTAAAATCAAATTGTAGCTGCTTAAACATATTATCCTCCCATCTATTAAACAAATAAATCTTTTTTTTGGAATATTTTATAGCCAACATAGCTAAAAATAACACAGTATACAACAATAATCAGAAAACTTTTAACATTGTATAAAAGTGGCTTATTAAATATATCCATATGAAAAAATAACATTTGATGAAAAATAGTAAATTGTCTTATCTTAGGGAGAAGCTCAAAATATTGTCCAACCATTAAGAAGATTCCCATTATTGTAGCACTTTCTATTATCCGATCATAGTACATAGAAATAACCAACCCTATCAAGCCAAATCCGAAATATGCAAAGGCGAAGACAGCACCAGATAAAAAGGTAACTAAGATTCCTATTAAACCGTTAGCAATAAATGAATGAAAAACTAACTGGTCTCCCCATCCAAAATAGAACATACCTACTATGTAACTAAGTATAATCATAATAAATGTAATAAATAAACAAAATAGGAAAATAGAGCAGACACGGCTAACGAAATATTCCATACGAGAAACAGATCGTGTTAATGGTATTTTAATCACCCCATTTGTACGGTTTTGACTACTAATCCTACTGACATAGATAGCAACAAAGATACCCGTAAAGAAAAAACTCGCTTGTAAATGCTGTATGGGAAATGACTGGGCATTTCCTACTGTCAAGACAGAGCCTTCACTGCCCATAATCTTATAAAAAAGTGCTGATATAATAAAACTGACCAAATAGATAACAGAATAGACAAGAGTTAATTTTGATGCAATCATGCGCTTTACTTCAAAGATTACTAATTTGTTAATTTTTTTCATTTTGATTATCCCCCACACAAGCAAAGAATAAATCTTCTAAATCATTTACTTGATATTTTTCCAGCAACTCATCTACTGCTCCACTTTCTACTAATCTACCTCTCTGGATAATTGTAACTCGATTACATAAATCCTGCATTTCTCTTAACATATGACTTGAAATCAAAAATGTAATATTTTCTCTTTTAGCCAAATCTTTAATCAAAACCTTCATTTCACGTAATCCAACTGGATCGACACCATTTGTTGGTTCATCAAGAATAATTAAGTTAGGCTTACAAAGCAATGCATTCGCTAAACCTAGCCGTTGTTTCATTCCTAAGGAAAAAGTTTTTACTTTATCATTTTTTGCATCACTTAAACGCACTATCTCTAAAACTTCATCAATTCTTGATTTTTTAACGGGTTTATCCGCCAAGGTATTGCTAAGGATTAAATTCTCTTTAGCTGTTAGATCTAAATAAAACGCTGGATTCTCAATAATACTTCCCACAGTAGATAATGCTTTCCGATGATCTTTTTCAACAGAATATCCGTTAATTAGTATTTCCCCAGATGTTGGAAAAACCAATTGCGTTATCATCCTTAAAGTCGTTGTTTTACCAGAACCATTAGGTCCTAAAAAACCATATATATCTCCCTTATTCAAATTAAAGCCTAAATTATCCACTAGATTTTTCTTGTTTACTCTTTTTGTAATGCCTTTTAACTCTAATACTGGAACTTGATTTTCATTTTGCATTTCTTTCCTCCTATAATATTTTTTACTTATCCTTATCCTATCAAAGTAAAATAAAGTTTCGTTTTAACTAAGATAAAGTCTTCATAAAGTATTATTACTTTAAATAAAAAATCATGAAATTTAGAAAGATTTAATCTCAAAAATTATATTTTTTTATCAAAGTGGAATTCAATAGTTTATCTAGTTTTTCTTTTTAAAATCATTTACGGCAGAATGAAGTTTATAATTGTCTAACTTAATTTGACAAAGAATAAGATAAAAAATTATAGTCAATATCAGAATGTAATTAAATATTACTTTAATAATTGAGTTTTATATACGATAGATTGTAAAATTAAATGCAACACCTAAAATAAAAAACTCATAACAAATTCCAAAATTCGTGTAAAATGTTAATATCCACAAAACACACAGGTCGGAGAATGTTAAGAATCATAAACATCTTACCATGGATGATAGAAATAAAAAGATATACAGTTGAATATTCAGTAAAATCGCTCAAAAGATTATGAAGAAAAATCTAAGAATAAGGGGAGAAAGTTTAAATTTACATACAGTTTAGGGAGTTTTATTCAAGAAAGATTGAATAAATCGTGGTCTCCAGAACAAATAATGTGCAGAGATTTAGAAGGTATATTATCTTTTAAAACCATTTATAATTGGATTTATTCTAAAGTTTTATCTGTAATTTAAAGGTTTTGCGAAGGAAAGGAAATAGTAGGAAATCTAAAGAAACTAGAGGCAAATTTAATATTGGCAAATCAATATCACAAAGACCAAATCATGTAAAGAAACGCATAGAATTTGGACATTGGGAACTAGATACAGTTGTTTCTTCTAGAGGTAAAAGCAAAGGATGTTTAGCAACATTCGCAGAGATGAAAACCAGATTCTATATTGCGATAAAAATGAAGGATAGAAGCAAAGACTCTATGATGAAAGCTATAGAACAACTGGTAAAGGCATTACCTAAAAAAGCATTTAAAAGTTTCACTTCTGATAGAGGAAAAGAATTTGCTTGTTATGAAAGTGTAGAAAATCAACTAGGAATAGATTTCTATTTTGCTGATCCATATAGTGCTTGGCAAAGAGGAACTAACGAGAATAGTAATGGACTATTAAGAGAATATTATCCAAAGAAAACAGATTTATCATCAATTGATGATAAT